>JAIVHC010000029.1 GCA_020201305.1 Geobacteraceae bacterium | reverse complement strand
TCCCCTGCATCAACCGAGATCCAACCCCTGGTAAAACAGTATTGCGCCGCAGCCATGTTTCCCTATCTGCGCGAAACCATCGCCGACATCACCCGTCGCGCCGGTTTCCCTCCACTCCACATCCCCCAAGTGGATTTTACCCGCGCATTTGATCAGGACTCCGATTCCGGGCCGCGCCCGTCCCATTCCCTGCACTGAACAAATCCACCATCAATGCAATGCGCGCAGTGTTTTTTTTTGCCTTGCCCGGGTAAAAGTGGCATAATTCCGCTTTTGTGTAAAAGGGGGAATTATGCCTTGTATGCAATTACACAATTAACTTCATTCCTATTGCGCACTCACGGCACCCATATTTATGTAAAGTTTGACCTGGCTTTTAGTTTACTTTTATTTATTGGGGAGTTATGCACAACACACCTATATCTTCACATACAGTTTCTTTCGCCGGAGGGCATAGCAGTGAATTCTGTCCCCTTGGCGCCTGGGTTGAATCGGAAACCGATAGACACGTATCCCTGGCACTGCCCGCTGCCCTGATGCAGGTGAATAAACCTGTGTATTTATGTCGGGATCACCACGCCAACTATCAGGTTCACACCACAGGCCGTGCAATAATCGATAAACCGGATTCAGTAGATAAGATGGCTACAGGCTCGTCGCAGGATTTGCTTGCATACGCCTCGCCTCTGCCCCCGCATGCATGTGGCGATGCCGCTTTTCTCGGGGCACATAAAGTGCGCTATCCGCTTATCGCCGGCTCCATGGCGAAAGGGATCAGCTCAGCTACGATGGTTAAAGAAATGGGCGAAGCGGGAATGCTCGGATTTCTGGGCAGCGCAGGTCTTGAAGTGGACTCGGTGGAAGCCCAACTGCGCCAACTGCAGCAGGAACTTGACCCAGGTGGATATGCTTATGGTTGCAACCTGATCCACAGCCCCAATGAACCTGAGCTGGAACAAAAGCTGGTGGAGATGTATGTGCGTATCGGCCTGAATCTGATAGAAGCTTCAGCGTTTCTGCAGATTACCCCACCTCTGGTTGAATACCGACTTCAGGGTATCCATCGTGACGAAGGGGGACGTATTATCACCCCCAACCGGATTATCGCCAAGGTCTCACGCGAAGAGGTTGCCACACACTTCCTCTCCCCTGCGCCGCAGAAGATCGTCAAAAAGTTGCAGACCCAAGGCAAAATAAGTGCAAAGCAGGCGGAGCTGGCGAGATATATACCCATGGCGGATGATATAACTGCAGAAGCTGACTCCGGCGGACATACCGATAACCGCCCTGCCATGGCGTTGTTACCCACCATCGTGGCAGTGCGTAACACCTTGCAACAGCAATATCAATACCAGGAACCGCCCCGGATAGGGTTGGGTGGTGGTATCGCCACCCCTTACGCCGCTGCGGGCGCATTCGCCATGGGTGCAGCTTACATCGTCACCGGTAGTGTCAACCAGGCGTGCGTAGAAGCGGGTACCTGTGATGCGGTAAAGCAGATGCTCGCTGAAGCACAGCAGGCAGACATTGCCATGGCTCCCGCTGCGGATATGTTCGAAATGGGGGTGGATGTGCAGGTACTGAAACGCGGCACCATGTTCTCCCTGCGCGCAGCATCTCTGTACGAACTGTATCGCAATCATTCCAGCATTGAAAATATTCCCCAGGCCGAGCGAGCCAAACTCGAGAAGACTGTTTTTAAAGCCGGCCTCGATGAAGTATGGGAAAACACCCGGGCCTTCTTTGCGCGCCGTGATCCGCGCGAGATTGAACGCGCTGACAAGGATCCAAAACACAAAATGGCGCTCATCTTTCGCTCTTACCTGGGGCAGGTAACCCACTGGGCGATTGCTGGCGATCCTCAGCGTCGTATTGACTATCAGATCTGGTGTGGGCCGGCACTTCCTGCATTTAATGCCTGGACCAAGGGAACATTTATGCAGCAACCGGAAGAGCGCAAGGTGGTAGATGTAAATCTGAATCTTCTCCTGGGAGCAGCAGTGTGGCTGCGTGCCAATATGCTCGGGCAGGTGCGTGCACACTACGAAAAAACCCACCCCGATGAAACACTGAAACTGCAGCCACTAACCCGTGAACAGATGGACTTGTGCCTGCATGGCACTGATTAATACAGGGACCAAAGGTATGAACACAAACAAAGATTCCAATTCCGCTATTTCATCTATCCCACTTGCTGTGGTGGGTATCGGGAGCCTGTTCCCCAAGGCTGCAGATAAATCCACGTTCTGGGCCAATATTAAGAACAAAGTGGATGCCATCACCGATATCCCTGAAACCCACTGGCGCATTTCCGATCACTACGATCCCGATCCGAAACGTGCGGATCATACCTATGGTAAACGTGGCGGTTTTCTGGATGCAGTGGATTTCAATCCGCTGGAGTTTAATATTCAACCGAATATCCTCGAAGCGATCGACACCTCCCAGCTTCTCGGCCTCATTGCGGCCCGTGAGGCCCTGCGCGATGCCGGTTATGACCCGGCAGACGAATTTGCGCGCGAACGGGTAAGTGTTCTCCTCGGAGTAACCGGTGCTTTGGAAATGGTTATTCCTCTGGGAGCAAGACTTGGATACCCCCTCTGGGAAAAGGCCCTGCTTGACTCCGGTGTGCCCTCCGATGTAGCTGATGAAGTGATAGAGCGCATCAGTGCTTCCTACGTGCCATGGCAGGAGAATTCCTTTCCCGGTCTTCTCGGCAATGTTGTCGCGGGGCGGATCAGCAAGCAGTTCAACCTCGGTGGAAGCAACAGCGTTGTGGATGCCGCATGCGGCAGTTCCCTGAGTGCGGTGCACATGGCGGCGATGGAACTTGCATGCGGGCATGCGAATATGGTTATTACCGGAGGTATTGACACCTTTAATGATATCTTCATGTACACCTGTTTCAGCAAAACCCCGGCGCTCTCTCCTACCAACCGTGTGTGTCCGTTTGACGAATCCAGTGACGGCACCCTCATCGGCGAAGGTCTGGGTCTGATCACTCTAAAACGCCTCGAAGATGCAGAACGCGATGGGGACCACATCTATGCAGTTATCAAGAGCGTAGGGAGTGGCAGTGACGGAAAAGGAGGCGCGATCTATGAGCCCAGCGCCAGAGGACAGGTGCGCACCCTGCGCAATGCGCAGAAACTTGCCGGGGTTTTGCCACGCGATATCGGCCTCATCGAAGCCCACGGCACCGGAACCAAGGTGGGGGATGCTACGGAAATTAAAGCATTGCGCGAGGTCTTTGGCGAGAGCGACGGCACACCCTGGTGTGCCCTGGGTTCAGTTAAATCTCAGATCGGGCACACCAAGGCAGCTGCCGGTGCTGCCGGACTGATCAAGACCATACTCGCTCTGCACACCAAGACCCTTCCCCCTACCATCAATGTGGAAAAACCCCAGGAAGTGATCACTGCAGGAAATACTCCGTTTTATGTGAATACCGAGACGCGTCCGTGGGTAACACCAGCGGATAAACCCCGGCGCGCCGGGGTGAGCGCGTTTGGTTTCGGTGGGAGCAATTTTCATTGCATACTCGAAGAATACCGCCACCAGAAGCGCTTTAGCGACTGGGACGGGGCCCCCCAGATTCTGGCATGGAGTGCAGACACAGCTTCGGAACTCAAAACCAGTATCGAACAAAGTCTTGCACAGATACAACAGCAGCCGGAAGCGGATGAGATACGCGAGCTCGGTGCCTGCACCCGCAATGCATTCGATCCTGGCGCCGCGCAGCGTCTGTGCTGCTGTATTGATGATCCGGCGCGCACCCACGAAAGTCTGGAACAGGCACGCACCCTGGTGGAGAGCGGGAAAAAGCACGTCTTTACCCCGAGCGGGATATACTACAGCGCCACACAACCAGCTGCGGCAACAGAGGCCGAAACCGCGGTTTTGTTCCCCGGCCAGGGAGCGCAGTATCCCTACATGTTGCGCGATCTGGCGTGTCATGCACCGGAAATGCTTGAAGAGCTCGAACGCGCTGACGCCACCCTGCACCTGGAACAGGGAGAGAGGCTCAGCAATCTTATCTATCCCCACAGTATTTATACCCCCGCTGATGAAGAGTCAGGGGCACAGAATCTCCAGGCTACCCAGCATGCGCAGCCTGCCATTGGCGCCATAAGTCTCGGTTCGTGGCGCTATCTGCAGCGCTATGGTCTTAAAGCACATGCCTTTGCCGGGCACAGCTATGGAGAGCTCACTGCCCTGTGTGCTGCACATTGCTATACGCCGACAGAGTTATATCAACTCTCCCATCTGCGTGGCAGTCTGATGCGCGGAGATGGAAATGATAAAGGGACTATGCTCGCAGTATCTGCGCCACTGGCAGAGATTGAAACACTGCTCGAGCAGGAGAACCTGGATCTGATCCTTGCCAATAAGAACACTCCGCAACAGGGGGTTCTCTCGGGGGCACGCAGCGAAATTGAACGTGCTGCCACGGCATGCAAAAAAGCAGGGATGCGCTGTATCCCCCTCGATGTTGCGGCGGCGTTCCACAGCGATCTGATAGCTGATGCCTCTGTACCTTTCCGTACCGAACTGGATGGCATCGAAATTGGCATTCCGGAAACGCACGTATATGCCAACAAGAGCGGTGCTCTCTATCCTTCTGAAGCTGATGCGATACGCACCCTGCTGGCGCAGCAGATAGCGAGTCCGGTGGAGTTTGTCCGCCAGATCGAACAGATGTATGCCGACGGAATCACCATCTTTGTCGAGGTTGGACCGGGTGCGCGCCTCTCCGGAATGGTTAAAAAGATCCTGCCGCAGGATGTGCATATCGTCACTCTCGATGCTTCGAACGGTAAACGCAGCGGCATGAGTGATGTGGCACGCTGTCTTGCTCAACTTGCGGTCCTGGGTCTCTCCCTTGATTTGCAGCGTTGGGATGAAGAATACGCACTTGCCTGTCTGGAGAAGCCACAGCAGGAGGACAAAAAACCACGCATGAGTATTAAAATCTGCGGCGCCAACTACGTCAAAGAACGCGATCCCATCCCCCCCAGCACTCGCACCCTGGTGGATGAGGCCAAGGTTCAAACCCCGGCAGCACAATCTTGTGCAGATAGTGCTATCCCAACTTCGGCTGAGCATGAGTCAGAACAACAGCTACAAGAGCACCGCTTCAATCCTGGCGCAACACCCGCTAGAGTAACCCCAGAAAACACAGGTGCAAGTGCGCCGGAATCTCTGCAGGTGTTACGCTCACAGATGAATATTCTGCAAAAAATACAGGAAGATACTGCGCGCCTGCACGAACAGTTCCTGGCCGGGCAGAATCAGGCGCTGCAGAACATGCGCAATCTCATGGGACAGCCACAGGATCAAGCACAACAAACCACGCATACATCTGCACCACAACAGTCCATGTCTTCACAGAGCCCGGCATATGTGCAACCCCCCGCGTCCCCGACCTCACATTCATCAGAAACTGTAGCCGCAGCAGAGCAGAATGAAGAACTGCAGACACCGCAGCCTGCACAAGGATCACAGCCAACTTCAAGCCCGGATATCGCTACAGAGCTCCTGGGCATCGTAGCGGA
>JAIVHC010000196.1 GCA_020201305.1 Geobacteraceae bacterium | reverse complement strand
ACCCTACTACGCTCAATCCCGCGGTGAAGATAACCACAACCTCTCCTAAGGTGTCGATGGCACGATAACTGCCCAGGATCGAAGTCACAATGTTCGGCGGCCCCACCTCCTGCTGCGACTGCTCCAGATAGCGCGGCGCCACATGCTGGTGCACCGGGGCCTCAGGGTCGCCGAACGCGGGCATATCCATGGTGCCATAGATCAGGATTGCGCCCGTGGTACACACCACCAGCAAGGCGAGCAAGGGACGGTGAGGGGCACTGCGCTGCTGCGTGTCTGTGGCACCGATGGTGCTTAACAGCAGCACGGTGGCGATTCCGGTACCTACAGCCGCTTCGGTAAACGCCACATCCATCGCATCCATGGTGACAAAAAGGGAGGCGCACAACAGGCTGTAGAGACCCGAGAGCATGATGACGCAGAACAGCTTGTCGATGCGGTTGATTGCGAGGGCGGTTATCCCCAGAAAGGTCAGGAGTACGATGTCGATAATCAGGTCCATCAGCGCTCCTCATACGGGGGTGGTGTGGGGTCCGCGCCGCAGTCCAGGGCAGTCTTCGCCAGGGCATGGGACGCCGTGGGGCTGGTTATGAGTAAAAACACCAGAATAAAAAACAATTTAAGCGTAGGGATGCTGAAGCCGGACTGAAGCATGAGGCCCGACAGAATCAGAAAAGCGCACCCGGAGTCGGTGACACTCGCAGCATGGAGGCGGGTGAAAAAATTCGGCAGGCGCACAATCCCCACCGCGCCGGTAATGCCGAGGAAAATCCCGAGCCCGATGCACAGCGCCGAAATGATGCTTAAAATGCTCTCCATCTACTCCTCCGTGGTTACAGACGTGTCTGCCGTATCGTTATCCGTTGTAGTAGGGGTGCGCCCCTCAAAAAAGCGCAGGATCGCTATAGTACTCAGAAAATTAACCAGCGCGTACACCAGGGATATGTCGAGAAAGTCGGGCCGCCCACTTAAAAAACCCAGCAATGAAAGGAGCAGTACCGTTTTGGTCCCGAACATATTCACCGCCATGACGCGGTCAAAGGCACTGGGCCCCCTAATGGCACGGGTGATGGTGACCCCCATTATCGCGAGGAGGGCGAGACAGGCACCGGCATATATACTTGTGATACTGATCATAGGCCGAGCCTGCGAATACGTGCGCCCATCTCTCCGCTCTCCAGACTCGCTGCGGCATCCTCTGTGAGGGCATGCGCCTTGATTTTTTCATGCGTCACATCAAGGCACACCGTACCGGGAGTCAGAGTCATGGAATTGGCGTACAGCATCAAGCCGAACGCAGTCTGTGGGGTGGCCTCCACCGTGATTACCCGTGGGTGGACACGCTTGTTCGGGCTCCAGACATGCCGGGTGACATCCCAGGTGGAGACAACCACCTCTTTGGCGAGCCAAGCCCAGTATCCGACAATATGCACGGAGAGATGCAGTGGTTGGGATTCCTCGTCCACCAGCTTCATGCGCAGAGCCAGGTACAGGGTCAGCGCAACGGATGCAACGCCACAACCGAGTACAAACGGGGTGAAGTGCCATGAAAGCAGCAGCCAGAACGCTACGAGTACGAATGTAAGAAACAGGACGAATAGCATGTACCCTCCTTTGTTTGGAGGGTGAATATAACAATGTTTTTATATGCGGGCAAGATTATGTGAGTCCAGGGGAATATTTCTCGGCTCACGTGATTGCAGAGTGGATCTGCAATCACGATGACGCCGGTTAAGGAGATTGATGGATACGCGCCTCTTGATTCATTTATGTCTGCGGGTGTATAAAACAGCACGGACGTTCAAACCGACTCATTATTTATATCCTCCGGAAAGGAATATCCATGTCCGCCAAGGTCAATGCTCCTTCGGCTCTTCAGCGCGCAGGCGCCAAAATAAAAGCCCTGCTCGAAATGATAAAATTCTCCCATACGGTGTTTGCGTTCCCGTTCGCTTTGATCGGGGTGGTGTTGGCTGCCGATGCAAGCGCGCAACTGCCCACCCTGGCGCAATTGCTGTGGATCTGTGTTGCCATGGTGGGGGCGCGTTCCGCCGCTATGGGGCTCAACCGCATCATTGATGCGCGCATTGATGCACAGAACCCGCGCACCGAAGAGCGCCACATCCCCGCAGGCAAGGTGTCGATGCTCGAGGCGTGGATCTTTGTAGTTGTCTCTGTGCTGTTGTTCGAACTCGCCGCTTGGATGCTCAATCCCCTGTGTTTTTATCTCTCCTTTGTAGTGCTGTTCTTTCTGGTGCTGTATGCATATGCGAAGCGCTTCACCATGTATGCCCATCTGATTCTGGGGCTCTGTCTCGCTGCCGCACCCATCGGGGCGTGGATCGCCCTGCGTGGCGATGTGCATATCTCCATTATCCTTCTCGGTCTTGCGGTATTGTTGTGGGTGGCCGGATTCGATATCTTTTACGCCCTGCAGGACCTCGATTTCGATCGTGAACACGGCCTGTACTCCATCCCGGTAAGCCTCGGAGCGGAAAAATCCTGTCTGCTGGTGCGCTGGCTCCATGGTGGCATGGTTGTGCTCCTGCTTCTGGTATGGCTCAGCGCCGGGCTCGGCTGGCTTTACCTCATCGGGGTAGCGGTAGTGGCCGCTCTGCTGGTATATGAACACAGCCTCGTGAAGCCCGAAGATCTGAGTCGTCTCGACGCCGCGTTCTTCACCATGAACGGCTACATCAGTATTATCCTGTTTGTGTTTGTCCTCGCTGATGTGACGGTGCTGCGATGAGCGCAGTCGCTACGCTGAATAGAGGAGAGCAGCATGTGGTCGTAGCCATCTGCGGCGCTTCCGGGGCGTGTTACGCGCTTTCCCTCCTCAGGCATCTGCTTGCTGCGGGATGCCGGGTTTCGCTCCTGACCTCCGCGGCAGGCAGGCAGGTACTGCGCCTTGAACTCGAGGACCTGCCCCTTAGCTGGCCCGATGCCCCGGTACAGATGCAGGGTGAGTTGGAGGAGTATTTTATCTGCGGGCCGGAGCAACTGCGCTGTTACGCGGAAGATGACTTCATGGCCCCGGTGGCGAGCGGTTCCGCCGGAGGTGATGCCATGGTGATTGTCCCCGCTTCCATGGGGGTGGTAGGGCGCCTCGCCGCCGGGGTGAGCAATACCCTCATCGAGCGCGCCGCAGATGTGAGTCTCAAGGAGCGCCGCCGCCTCATTATCGTACCGCGCGAAACCCCGCTCCACAGTATCCATCTGCGCAACCTCCTCACCCTCAGTGAAGCCGGCGCCATGATCCTCCCCGCGATGCCCGCGTTCTACACCCGGCCATGCTCCCTGCAGGATATAGCCGACTTTATCGCCGCGCGTATTCTGGATCAACTCGGCATTGAGCATCATCTGGTGCCGCGCTGGGGCGAGGATGAGATGCTGGGAGGAGATTCACAAAAAACCATAAATAATCACGAAAGCAGATACACACCATGAACCAGCAACTCTTTACCACCATCCGCACCAAGATCGAGCAGGACGAGCGCATTACCGATGCCGAAGCCCTGCAGCTGTATGAATCCGACGATCTCCTTGCCATCGGCGAACTCGCCGACCTGGCGAACCGCCGGAAAAATGGCACCAGGGTGTTTTTCAACGTCAACCGCCACATCAACTACACCAATGTGTGTGTCAATCACTGCCGTTTCTGCGCCTTTTGTAAGGATGGCAGCGAGCCCGATGCCTACACCTACAACCTCGCCGAGATTCTGCAACGCGCCGCAGAGGCAAAGGCCGCCGGCGCTACGGAACTCCACATGGTGGGGGGGCTGCATCCGGAACTGCCTTTCGAGTTCTACCTGCGCATGATGGCGACCCTCAAGGCCAATAACCCGAAGATAAAGATCAAAGCCTTCACCGCGGTGGAGATCGACTACTTCGCGCGTATCTCCGGTCTGGGTGTGGAAGAGGTGATCAGTGAACTCAAGCGTCTCGGTCTCGATTCCACCCCCGGCGGCGGGGCGGAGATCTTTGCTGCTGAGATTCGCACGCAGATCTGTGCGGAAAAAATCTCTGCCGAGCGCTGGCTTGAGGTAACGGAGAAAATCCATGCCGGCGGCCTCAAGAGCAATGCCACCATGCTTTTCGGCCACGTTGAAGATTACACCCACCGTGTGGATCACATGCGGCGCCTGCGTGATCTGCAGGATCGCACCCGCGGGTTTCAGGCCTTTATACCCCTTGCATTTCAGACCGAAAACAGCAACATCAGGGTGGAACACGGCCCCGACGGTATCGACTGCCTCAAAACCCTCGCCATCAGCCGCATCTATCTGGATAATTTTCAGCACATCAAGGCGTACTGGGTGATGCTGGGCCTCAAAGTCGCCCAGGTGGCGCTGTGTTTCGGGGTCAACGACCTGGATGGAACGGTAGTGGAGGAAAAGATCGGCCACGATGCCGGCGCCGATTCGCCCCAGGCCCTGGGCAAGGAGGAGATTGTGCGTCAGATCCGCAGCGCCGGACGTACTCCGGTGGAACGCGACACCCTGTATCAGGATCTGCAGGTTTACTGATATGTCTGAACTTGACTGCATAAAAACCGCGCTCAAAGAGGGAACCCCGCTGACGCGGGAAGAGGCGCTGTATCTGTACCGCGAGGTTGATCTGCTCACCCTCGGGCGTCTGGCCGCCTCACGCCGCGATCTTCTCCATCCTGAACGCGAAGTGGGTTTCGTGGTGGATCGCAACGTCAACTATTCCAATATCTGCAGTTGCCAGTGCCGCTTCTGTGCCTTCTATCGCGATATCAGTGATCCTGAAGGGTATCTTCTGAGCGAAGATGAAATATGCGCCAAGGTGGAGGAGCTGGTGGAGTGCGGCGGTACTCAGCTCCTTATGCAGGGGGGGATTCACCCGGAACTGCCCCTGAGCTGGTTCGAGGAACTCTTCTCCCTGCTGCGGCGGCGTTTTCCCTCGGTACAGATCCACTCCCTTTCCCCGGCCGAAGTGGTGCACCTCGCGTATCAGGAGGGGATTAGTATGCGCGCGTGTATTCAGCGCCTCCAGAGCGCCGGGCTCGCATCGATCCCCGGCGGCGGCGCCGAAGTATTGGTGGACGCCGTGCGTCGGCATATCTCGCCGAATAAAATCGGCTGGCGCAAGTGGGCCGAGGTGATGGAAACAGCGCACGAACTGGGGATGAAGACCACCGCCACCCTGATGTTCGGCTGCGGCGAGACCCCGGAGCAGCTGGTGGAGCACCTGTTGCGCGTGCGCGAGATTCAGGCACGCAGCGGCGGCTTTACCGCATTCATCAGCTGGAGCTACCAGCCCGACAATACCGAACTCGGCAGCGAGATCAAGGCCGGAGCGACCGGAACCGATTACCTGCGGGTGGTGGCCCTGTCACGCTTGGTGCTCGACAACATCCCCAATATCCAGGCGAGTTGGGTGACTCAAGGGGCGCGCCTGGCGCAAGTGGCGCTGCGTTTCGGCGCCAACGATATGGGCGGTACCATGCTAGAGGAAAATGTGGTAGCCGCTGCGGGGGTAAGGTTCCGCATGTCGCAGGAGGAGATTATCCACCTTATCCGCAGCGCCGGCTTCACCCCGGTGCGCCGCACCACCGGCTATGAAGTGCTGGAA
>JAIVHC010000143.1 GCA_020201305.1 Geobacteraceae bacterium | reverse complement strand
GGGATTACGTTATCCACCCCACCGCAGCTGGCGTAACTGGTGCCGAATTCTCCCCCATCCACAGCGCAATCCCCCATGGCTACAACCAGCTTGGGTGCCGGGGTACAGGCATAGGTGCGTTTTAGTGCCTCCTGCATATGCCGCGAAACCACCCCCGTCACCAGTAGCATATCCGCATGCCGGGGGGAGGCGACAAAATGAATCCCGAAGCGTTCAATATCGTAAAAACTGTTGTTGAGAGCATGCATCTCCAGTTCACACCCGTTGCATGATCCCGCATCCACCATGCGGATAGCCAGGCTTCCGCCGAATGTCGCCCCAATATGGCGCTGACATTCGTTGCCAAATACGGCAAATTCTTTTGCGCATGGTGCAATGGTTTCCGTGAGACATCCGGTGCGGCGGATTTTATTCAATATCGAAAGCATAGCCTGTTATTCCTCCTGGCTGGAAAATCTGCTGTGGTTTACAAATCGTGCCCGGAGTAAGAACCGTTAACCGATTTGTTACACACCGGGAAGTCCGGGATTATGTTCCCGTGGATCAGTCCTTCCAGAGCGGGCCAGTTGAGCCAGCTCGGATCGCGCGGGAAGTAGCGCTCCACTATCCCTTCCGCATTGAGATGCACATACGCCACGGTTTCCCCGCGCCATCCTTCTACAAGGCCGATCCCTGTTACATCGCGATATTCCGCTGAACCTTCTGAAGCAATGTTGCCGCCAGGCAAGGTGTTAAGCAGAGTATCTATCAGATCTGTGGCCACAAGGATTTCATCCCCGCGTACGCGGGTGCGCTTTGCCACATCTCCCTCTGTATACAGCGGAACCTCTACCTGCAGATTTTCGTAGGGAGGATAGGGGGCGTCGCGGCGCAGATCATAAGCAAGATTGCTGGCGCGTGCCACATATCCCAGGGCTCCAAGACGTGCAGCGGTTTCGTGGGGCAGAATACCGGTGGTACGCAGACGATCCTGCAAGGATGGATACTCCAGAATCATGGGCATCAGTTCTTCAACTTCGGTGCGCAGCATTTTTGCCTCCGCGCGCAAGGCCGCAATTCCATCAGCATCCACATCGCAACTCACTCCCCCCAGTTGAATGCAGTCCATCAGCAGCCGGTGTCCGAATAGATTCTGGTTGAGACGCTGGATGCGTTCGCGCAGAGCGCCGAACTGGACCATGGCGAAGCTGAAACCCACATCGTTGCAGATAGCCCCTATATCACCGCAGTGATTGGCGATCCGTTCGCGTTCCGCAAGGATGGCACGTAAGGCGAGGGCGCGCGGCGGAACCTTAATCTCCAGCGCGTTTTCTACCGCCTGCGCTGCGGCCCAGCTGTGCGCAATGCTGCTGTCGCCACT
>JAIVHC010000028.1 GCA_020201305.1 Geobacteraceae bacterium | reverse complement strand
TGTAATACAGCGTGGCGAGTTGCCGGAAAAAAGAAGTTATTTTGCCGATTTCGTGCGCCTGTGGAAAGAAAAAGAGGTCGACTCTCTGTTCCGCGGAGCGCCACACCTGGTAGTGACTTCATCTCCGGCGAAACTGCCCACACCTGAAACCGATGGCATTATTGCGCTGGCGACATTTGAACTGTATGCCGCCGCTTGCGGCGTGGGTACTTTATGGGACGGCCTCGCACTGTGGGCGATCCGGGACATTGCGCCCACGCTGCGCCAGGCCCTGGGGATACCGGATGAGCATGTGATCGGGTATGTAATGGCATTCGGGAAACCGGCGGTAAAATATCAACGTACTGTGCAACGCGACAAAGCAAAAATAGCGTATGTGAATGAAGCGATGATTTCAGCGTAATCCTCTATTCCTCTTTATATCACGCGCTGGATACTCCTGGGCGGCTGCGGTGCCTATTTTCTTGCACTGCATCCGCCTTTCTGCCAATATACGCCGCGTCTGACACTTAAGCAGAAGGTCCGAATCCATGCTGGTAACACCGGAACAAAAAGCCGTGTATATCCTCGCCAAAGCGGTGCTGCATAAGAACAATCTAAAGGTGGGGATACTTCAGAGCGGGCAACATGTGCACTATCCCCCGTCGAATCCACCCACTATGCTCGACTGGGCCATCAGTTATGCCATGTGTCTACCGCAAGGCAGTAAAGACAGACACCTACTGGATATGCTACACCTCAACCCCGGATATCGCTGGACCCCGGAGGAAACCAAACGTGCCGCCAAGTGTTACAGGCAGTTTTATCAGAAGATTGACGCGCAGCGCCTGTATTCCATCGGCAATAAGTGGCTGAACTCGGGTGGACGAAGCCTGGTTAATGCCTACTTGATGGCCTGACCCCCTTTCCCATATACCAACACAATCTATGAACTATAATAATGTGTATCTGGACAGTATCTGCTATGAACTGCCCCCTGTAGTAGTTACTTCCCACGAAATTGAGCAGCGCCTTGCACCGCTGTATAATAAGTTGCATATCCAACCCGGGCAATTGCAGGCCCTCACCGGCATTCGGGAACGGCGCTGGTGGCTCCCCCACACTTCGCTGTCGCAGGGAGCGATAGCTGCGGGGGAAAAAGCCCTGAGACAGAGTGGAATCGGAGCAGCCGATATCGGTGCCCTGGTGTACACTGGGGTATGCCGCGAATTGTACGAACCTGCGACGGCATGTCGGGTTGCCCACGGCCTGGGTGTAGGCGGTGATGCGTTTATCTACGACATCAGCAATGCGTGTCTGGGCGTTCTAAACGGCATCATCGATATTGCGAACCGCATTGAACTGGGGCAGATCCGCGCCGGGATGGTGGTGTCATGTGAAAGTGCGCGTGAACTCAACGAAACCGTGATCCGGCGTCTACTCGCACGTGAGGATATGGCATTCTTCGCCCGCTCGGTCGCTACCCTCACCGGGGGTTCCGGGGCGGTGGCGCTGATTGTTTCAGATGGTTCTTTTCCCGCTACGCCAAAGCATAAGCTTCTCGGTGCTGTCAACCGCAGTGCGCCGCAACACCACGAGTTGTGCTGTTGGGGGGTTAAAGAGGTGGGCGAAGATCTGTTCGAGCAATATATGAATACGGATGCTGTGGCAGTATTGAACAACGGTATAGAACTGGGGAAACAAACCTGGGACGATTTTCTCCACTCCATGAGCTGGGATACGGATGATATTGCACGCGTGGTGTGCCATCAGGTAGGGGAAGCTCACCAGAAGACCATCCTGCGCAGCATTGGCATCCCGGTGGAGAAAGATTTTGCTACCTACTCCTTTCTGGGCAATATAGGCACGGTATCTCTCCCTATCACTGCAGCCATAGGCGCAGAACGTGGACTTATCCGTGCAGGGCAGAAGGTAGCGTTTCTAGGAATCGGAAGTGGGTTAAACTGTATGATGCTGGGAGTTGAGTGGTGAAACGTCTATTACCGCTACGGGGCAAATATATCGAAATAAAGCACGGCATCAAGCTCCACTATCTGGATGCGGGCAGCGGTGATCCGGTGGTGATGCTGCACGGGAATCCGAGTTGGTGCTTTTACTACCGCAACCTGGCAGTAGCGATGTCTCCTACCCACCGGGTAATTGTTCCAGATCACATAGGGTGTGGACTATCGGATAAACCTGATGACAGTGCGTATACATATACACTGGATCAGCGTGTAAGCGATCTGGAGAACCTGCTCGAATCCCTCGGAGTGGAGGACAATATCACTCTGGTGGTTCATGACTGGGGTGGTATGATCGGAATGCGCTTTGCCACCCTGCATCCCCATAGGATTAAAAAAATTGTGGTGATGAACACTGCGGCATTCCCCCTGCCCCAGAGCAAAAAACTCCCTTTCGCCCTTAAACTCGGACGCGAAAGCCGTATAGGCACCCTACTGATCCGTGGCTTTAATGCTTTTGCCAGCGGCGCTGCGTGGATCGGGTGTAAAGAGAACCCCATGCCTAAGGCTCTGCGCCACTGCTATACCGCACCGTATAACTCCTGGCGCAATCGTATTGCTACGCTGCGCTTTGTACAGGATATCCCTCTTACCTCTGCAGATCGAGCATATCAGAGTGTAATCGAGGTGGAAGCGAAGCTCCCTGCCCTGGAGCATGTGCCCATTATGGTATGCTGGGGCGAGCAGGACTTTGTTTTTGACCACCACTTTCTCCAGCAGTGGCGAACCAGGTTCCCTCACGCACGCGTTCACACCTGGGCGCGAGGAGGCCACTACATCCTTGAAGATGTAGCAGAAGAAATTATCCCGTTGATTTGTGACTTTATCCGTGAAACCTGACATCATGGAACGTACTCCGACCACTTCACTTGCGCGCGAAGGGCGTAACATTTCTATCACTCTTAGCGCGCGCGCCGCGCTTTATCCCTTGAGTCATGCCGTGATTTACCCTCACACGCGTGATCACTACGGGCGCGTAAGCTATACACACCTCACCTATGCCAAGCTCGACGCAGACAGCACCCGGGTTGCGCTTGCGCTGCAGCGCTATGGGGTGCATGCCGGACAACGCACCGTCCTTATGCTTCCTCCCGGCCTCGACTTTTTCACTCTCACCTTTGCGCTGTTTAAACTCGGTGCCATTCCGGTTCTGATTGATCCGGGGATGGGGGTAAAGAACCTGAAACAATGTCTGGAGCAAGTGGAGCCACAGGTGTTTATCGGCAACCTGAAGGCCAATCTCGCGCGCCAGATTCTGGGCTGGTGCAAAGGGAGTCTGCAACACTGCGTCACCACCTCTCGCGTAGGGGTGCTGCGCACCGCTCGCCTGCAAGAACTTCTGTTTCATGCCCCGAGTATATTCAACTTCACCCCCTTTGTGCCTGCGACGAACTCACTCGCTGCTATCCTTTTCACCAGCGGAAGTACCGGGCCGGCAAAAGGCACCGAATACACCCACGAAAATTTTTATGCCCAAATAGAAGCATTGAAAGAGCTCTATGCCATTGAACCAGGGGAGATCGACATGTGTACCTTCCCCCTGTTTGCCCTATTTGCCCCCGCCCTGGGGATGACTGCGGTGATACCGGATATGGATGCCTCCAAACCCGGGCAGGTTAACCCGGAGCGAATTTTCGAGGCGTTTGACAACTTCCATATTTCAAATATGTTTGGCTCTCCGGCCCTATTGCGCCGCGTTGCCACCTACGGCTGCAGACAGGGGCGGAAACTCCCGAGTCTTAAGCGGGTTATCAGTGCCGGCGCTCCGGTTCCAGCGTCTATACTGCGCCAGATGGAATCGATGCTGAGGCCCGAATGCCAGGTGTATACACCCTATGGTGCTACCGAGGCCCTTCCCGTTTGTTCCATCGGCAACCATGAAATCCTGACATACACTGCAGCTAAAACCGATATGGGAGCCGGGATATGTGTAGGCACGCCTGTTGCCGGTGTCGATGTCCGGATTATCCGCATCTGCGATGCTGCCATAGACTCCTGGGATGATGTAGAGCTAATGCCTGCAGGCGAAGGCGGCGTCGGCGAGATCTGCGTCCGTGGGCCTCAGGTTACAGCAGCTTATTATCGGCGTGAACATGCGACAAAAAACGCTAAAATATACTCTGGAAGCTCTGACTTTTATCATCGCATGGGCGATGTAGGTTACATGGATGAACTGGGGCGCGTATGGTTTTGCGGGCGCAAGAACCACCGCGTGGAAACAGCTGAAGCTACCTTGTTTACCATTCCGTGTGAGGCAGTTTTCAACCTCCACCCCCAGGTAGCGCGCACAGCCTTGGTTGGATGCGGCGACCGCGGTACACAACGCGCGGTTTTATGTGTAGAGTTGAACCCGGACGTGTCTGTACATCAACATTCGATCGTCATCGCTGATTTAAAGGCAATTCAGCACCAGTATCCCCATACTGCGGAAATCTCCGCATTTCTGATCCATCCTGACTTTCCGGTCGATGTGAGACATAACGCCAAGATCTTCCGCGAACATCTCGCCCTGTGGGCGCAGGAGCGCCTCAAATGAAGGCATTAGTGACCGGCGGTGGTGGATTTCTGGGGCAAGCTATAGTCAGGCTCCTGCTGGAACGCGATATTGAAGTGGTAAGCATATCCCGCTCGTTTCACGAAAGTCTTGCTGAACTCGGAGTTGAACAGTTCTGTATTGATCTTGCGGATATTGAAGCTAATCATCCTGCATTTGCAGGATGTGAGTGGGTATTCCATGTAGCAGCCAAGGCCGGGGTGTGGGGAAGTTACGCTGCATATTACTCCGCCAATGTAACTGCGACGCAAAATGTCATCAAGGCGTGCCGCGCGCATGGAATCCGGAAACTGATCTACACCAGTTCCCCGAGCGTGGTTTTTGACGGCAATTCAATTGAAGGTGCAGATGAGTCGCTTCCGTACCCGGAACACTATGACGCACCCTACCCCGCTACCAAAGCTATTGCGGAACAGGAGATTGTGCGTGCCAACGACGCAAATCTGGCTACGGTGGCCTTGCGACCGCACCTGATCTGGGGGCCGGGGGATAACCATCTGGTGCCACGCATCATTGAACGAGGACGCACGGGGCCTCCTGGAGCTGGCACCAGTGGCAGAACGTATTTTATCTCACAGGGAGATCCACGCCCACTGTGGGATATTGTGAATGCCATCCTCGTATGTGCGGATATTCCAGAGGTCAAACGCCATATCCCGACACGCGTGGCATATGCTGCCGGGTGGATACTGGAAAAGCTATATGCAAGCCTGCAGATTGAAGCCGAGCCGCGCATTACCCGTTTTGTCGCGCGCGAACTTACCACAGCGCACTGGTTCGACATCTCTGCCGCGCAGCGAGATCTGGGATATGAACCCCGGATTTCTATCGAGCAGGGTATGGAAAATCTACGCGCTTACCTGCAGAACAACTGAAATCGAAGTTGTATACAGAATACAGGTATTTTGCTATTGACTTATGTAAGATACTGTTATTATAGGGTATTTTATCACTGCACAAAATATAGGCAGCAAGGGAAAAGCATCCCGATATACACTAGTTAGCCCCCCTGAGTAGCAGCTTTCCCAAATGTTATCCACAGGGTCGTGTTGATACTTGCACCCCTGTGGATGGAGGCAAAAATGCCTGGAATAACATTTCGTTTACATATTTCCGCAGATGATTATTTACGATACTACCAGGGAAAGGCACACAGTGTTGTGGCTATGGGGGAAGATGGGCGCAGGATACGCTTGCCGGCGGTGAAATTTCGCCCATTTCTGGATCGCACCGGTATTCATGGACGTTTCCGCCTTGAATTTGATCAGAATTTCAAGTTTGTAAGCCTGACCCGCATATCGAAATAAAACAGCAACGGCCCTGCAGTTGTTATTCTGCGAGGCCGTTGCTGTTTTAAACACATAGAATAACGCGAAGGCGTTACTCCATCTCTAAGAACACATTGCTATCGCCTTGTTGAGCCGCGCTATACAGCGATCCTGTCCGAGAACCAGAGCCACCTCGTAGATCCCCGGAGCGCTGGTACCACCGGAAAGCGCCACCCGTGCAGGCTGGCCCACCTTGCCGAACTTCAGCCCGGTTTGTTCCAGCACCTGTTTAAAGGCTTGCTCAATACCTTCAGCATCAAAGGTTGTTTGCTCTAACGCTTCTTTTAGAGCAGAAAAAATAGGGGCTTGTTCTGCGGTGATGAACTTCGCTACCGCTTTTTCGTCGTACTCCAACTCATCCTCGTAGTAGAACGCAGCTTTTTGCGCCATCTCCAGCATGGTTTTGCTTCTATCCTGCAGGGTTTTTACCACCTCTGCAGCATCAGGGCCTTCAGCCGTTACAACTCCGTCGCGTTCGAGATATTCAAGTAAGAGCTGCCCCAGGCGCTGGGGATCACCGCTTTTAATGTAGTGCTCATTGAGCCAGAGCAATTTATCCGGGTTAAACACGCCCGCAGAGCGCCCCACATTCTGGAGAGAAAACTTCTCAATCAGCTCATGCTTAGAGAAGATCTCCTCGTCCCCATGGGACCAACCCAAACGTACGAGGTAATTTACCATTGCCTCCGGCAGATAGCCCATATCCCGGTATGCCATGACCGAGGTGGCACCGTGACGTTTGGAAAGACGTTTTTTATCGTCCCCCAGAATCATAGGCACATGGGCGAACTGGGGTACAGAATATCCCAGGGCCTCATATATCTGGATCTGACGCGGGGTGTTGTTGACATGATCATCCCCTCTTACCACATGGGTAAGCCCCATTTCGGCGTCATCCACGACCACGACAAAGTTATACGTGGGTGTACCATCAGTGCGCTGGATGATCATATCGTCGAGCTCACTGTTGTTGAAGCTGATATTTCCTTTGATCAGGTCATCAAACGCCGTAGTTCCTTCGCGGGTACTTTTAAAACGCACCACATAGGGTTGTCCGGGGCGTTGAGCTTCCAGATTGCGGCAGGTGCCATCGTATTGCGGTTTACTCCCCTGCTCTATAGCTGCTTCACGCTTCTGACTCAGTTCCTCTTCGGTGCAGTAACATTTGTAGGCCTTGCCACACTCCAGAAGGTATTGAATCTTCTCCCGATACAGATCAAAGCGCTCGGACTGATAATACGGCCCCTCATCATAATCAAGCCCCAACCACTCCATGGCAGCGAGAATGGCATCCACCGATTCCTGGGTAGAACGCTCCACATCGGTATCTTCAATGCGTAAAATGAATGTTCCCCCCGCCTGCTGCGCAAGCAGATAGTTGAACAGGGCTGTTCTGGCACCGCCTATGTGCAGATAACCGGTAGGGCTGGGGGCAAAACGGACACGCATATCAGACATCGAGTTTCTCCATTTGAGATATTGGTGGTTAAAGTACTATTTTTTTATAGTTCCTGGGAGCAAAAAAGTGAATATACGCCATTTATGCTCAGTTATCCATGTTTTCCCGGAAAGGACTGGATTTAGCGAAATACCGCTGCAGCATATCCTACCACTGCGGCGTTATCTCCACTTGCCTCGCCTGAATGGGTGTACTCCAGCAACTCTCCCCGGCAAGGCTCGCCTCCCAGGGCATTGAGTGTTGTGAGCATAAGAGTAGCGGGGAAAATACCGCACATGCTGATCTGATGTTCAAGAACGTAATTGTACATCTCACGCGCCCTTCCCTGGGTCATGAGTTTTAAAACCGGCAGGTCTTGTTCTTGCGCCACTTCGGCGGGAAGATAGTGGCTCATATCACTGCTGGTGACAAGTAATACATCGCCGTGCATTGTGCGCAACACCTCCGCAAGTTCGCGTCCCATCTGCTCCAACGCTTCAAAGCGATGCTCACGCAACATCACGGGGACAATTTTCACACCCGGGCGCTGATACTGGAGAAACGGCAACATAACCTCAAGGGAGTGCTCAAAGCGATGTGCATCGCAATCACTGCTTAACCCTGCAACCCTCTGACACAGTTGAGACCCTAATTCGGTATTCACGTTTACTTCACCCAGCGGGGTTTCCCAGGCTCCACTATCGTACACTGCAGCACGTGCCCCCCGCCCCTGATGATTGGGACCGAGGAGAATTACATTTTTGGGTATCTCTACAGCGGCGAAAGCTTGCGCCGCTGTAGCACCGGAAAAAACATATCCGGCATGGGGAGCCAGCACTCCTCTTGCCTGGGTTTTCTCCTGGGCACCGGCTTTACGGTAAAAGTGCTGCAGCTGCTGTTCCAGTTCGTGTCGATCCGCGGGATAGAACTGCCCCGCAACAACGGGCGTACGAATGTTTGACGCAGTTTTCATACCTGTCTCCTCCCTGCTTATTGATACCAAGGCTTCAACATACACTTTATGTAAGTGTAACATTGAGACATCTACCTGGCATCCATCAACTTTTATGTTTTATATGTGCGCAAGTGGAGAACTGAGGGGGGATAAAAAAAGCCAGTCTGCAAATAGATATACAGACTGGCTTTTATTTGGAGGCCCCGACCAGATTCGAACTGGTGATAAAGGTTTTGCAGACCTCTGCCTTACCACTTGGCGACGGGGCCGGATTTGTATCTTATGCCTATCCGACGAAGGCTGGGTAGTGATAACAAATCGTTACACTTGCTGTCAAGGCAAAAAGTGACCTCGCTTCCGGGGCATGTTACGGTTCTCTGTTCTACCCCTTTTGCGCAGAATCAAGGTGTGTTTGTACTGAATTCAATTTGCCCTGCATTGTGTGTTCTTTATCCCGCCTGTCGTCAATTTTTATCAGGGTTGAGACCCGCTGCGCTCCGGCGTTAAACGGAGATTCGTGCATTTTGCGCAGGAGGGCAAAAATTTCATCCATATCCCCTTCGACTATAGTGCCCATGGGGGTGAGCTGATACTCAAGACCAGATTCTTTTACCAGGGTAAGACAACCGGCAACAAATTTCGAAATTCCTCCGCTTCCCTCTCCCAGAGGGGTACAACTTATCTGCACTACTGCCATCCGATCCTCCCGATCATCAATTTTGAAAATATTTAAACACCATCAACTAACACCGAATCCGAAGGTGGAATCCTTGAGGCTCTTAAACAGTTGGCGCTGCGCAGCGTTGCCGATGGCAGCTACAATGTCTCCACTGGAAAAGGTAAAATCCGCATCCGGGTTAGGAACAAAGGCGCCATCACGAATAACTCCGACCACGGAAACTCCGGCCTTGCTGCGCAAATCGAGTTGACGCAGGTTATGCCCCACCATAGGGTTATCATCTTCAAGTTTTTCCCACGATAGTTCGAGAAACTCACGCGCATTTTTCAGCTGCCAGATTTCATGCAGATCATCCTCGGAATCCATGATGGGATGATAAAGCTCCTTGCGAATCGTGTCGGTGTATTCCTGAATCTGATGTACTGGAACGTCGATATGCAACAGAGCCTGACGCGCAATCTCGAGCCCGGCTTCAAATTCAGGCAGTATAACCATATATACCCCCAGATCATACAGGGCACGCATCTGATCTTCGCCATCGGCACGCACTACAATATTGAGGTCGGGACGCACCTGATGAGCATGTTGAACTATGGACTGCGCCACTATAGCTGCGGGAATAGTTACCAGCAACTGGTGGGCATTTTCAATCATGGCAGCTTCCAGAACCACGTGGTTACTCGCATCCCCGTAAACTGTTGTCATCTGCGCCGCTTTACATTTTTCAAAGTTGCGATGCCCGGCCTCGACAATTACAAAAGGGACATCCAGTTGACGTAATACGCGTGCCACATGTTGCCCGACCCTGCCCCCGCCGGCAATAACAATATGATTTCTGAGACTGGTATCCGGCATATTGAAGGTTTCGAGGGCCTCGCGCTTCGAATTTTTACGCCACCATTGGTATAACGGCGCAGTGAATCCGGAAATAATGGGGGTCAAAACCATACTGATAATGGTAGCAGAAATTACGAAGGAATAGTTGGACTGGCTCAGGGCGCCACTGGCAAAACCGATCTGGGTCAGAAGAAAGGAAAATTCCCCGATCTGGAACATTCCGAGGGCAACCGCAAGTGGCACTACGTTACGGTAGCCGAAACCCAGCGCAATCCCCCCCATCATGAGGCCTTTACCCAGGGCAACCAGGGTCACCATGAAGAGGATATCTCCCAGATTTTCATAGAGAAAAACGGGATTCAGAAGCATTCCCACCGAGGTAAAAAACAAGAGACCGAACAGGTCGCGCAGCGGAATGATGTCGCTCAGGGCCTGATGCCCGTAGTCCGACTCGCTCAGCACAATTCCGGCTACGAAGGCACCGAAAGGAAATGACAGCCCCACCAGATATGTAGCGTAACCAATGCCGAGACCGATGGCAGTGACACTCAGTAAAAACAGTTCACGCGAGTTCCAGCGTGCTATGAGTTTCAATACACATGGTAGCCAGCGCGTACCCAGGAGCAACATCAGAACAATAAACACGGCGCCTTTGAGAACCGCAAACGCCAGGGCGGGGCCCCCTGCCTGTGGATTACTGAGTTGGGGAAGAAGAATCATAAGCGGTACAACCGCCAGATCCTGTACCAGCAGGATACCGATCATTACCCGGCTCGAGAGAGTACCAAGCATGCCCTGATTCATCAGGGTTTTCAGAATTACCATGGTGCTGGACAGAGAGATAATCCCCCCGAGCCACATGGATGGAATACGTTCCCACCCAAGCCACTGGCCGATAAAATAGCCGTAGATTATGGTAAGGACGATCTGAATCGGGGCACCGATAAGTGCGATAGAGCGAACCGGGCGGAGTTCTTT
>JAIVHC010000316.1 GCA_020201305.1 Geobacteraceae bacterium | reverse complement strand
CCCGACAATACCGAACTCGGCAACGAGATCAAGGCCGGAGCGACCGGAACCGATTACCTGCGGGTGGTGGCCCTCTCACGCCTGGTGCTCGACAACATCCCCAATATCCAGGCGAGCTGGGTGACTCAAGGGGCGCGCCTGGCGCAAGTGGCGCTGCGTTTCGGTGCCAACGACATGGGCGGTACCATGCTGGAGGAAAATGTGGTAGCCGCTGCGGGGGTAAGGTTCCGCATGTCGCAGGAAGAGATTATCCACCTCATCCACAGCGCCGGCTTCACCCCGGTGCGCCGCACCACCGGCTATGAAGTGCTGGAACGGTATTGAGGTTTTAACGAACAAGGGCGCATGCCATGCGCCCCTACGAATGTTTCCCCCTTCGTGCTCCAGCTGAAGCGTTGCTGCCAGAAGGCGAAAAAGATGGACCGCATTGTAGGGGCAGGTCCCCGTGCCTGCCCATGCCCCGGTTTGTGGCTTTAAAGCCGGGCAACCACAGGGGGTTGCCCCTACGGTGAGTGCCGCTGTTTGTAGCAGATTTTGCACTGATGGTGGGGCTCCGGTGTAGGGGCAGACCGATGTGTCTGCCCTGGTTGGTGTCCCGATCATACGTTGGTTGCATGGCGAACACGGGCGCACACATCGGTGCGCCCCTACGGTGAATATCGCGGTTGTTGTCGGATTTTATATCGATGGCAGGGTGCCAGCGTAGGGGCAACTCCCCGTGGTTGCCCTGGTTGGTGCCCCGATTATACGTTTGTTGCGTTGCAACCTGTGACTAGGGCAGGCACGAGAACCTTTCCCTGCGTGTGGATAAAGGTGGAAGGTGGTGTGGGCCACCGCCCACGTCATGTGGGCACTGCGTTGAGGAATACACCACATGGGGACATTATAACTTTATGCTACAGCCCAAAAGGAAAAATATATTTTTAATATGAATAAGGAAATAACCCTATGAATGATCCCCAACTGCCCCTGCGCCCCAACATCGCCGAGATGGAAGGATATGTGCCCGGTTTCCAACCCCCGGATGCACACACCTGGATCAAGCTCAATACCAATGAAAATCCCTATCCACCGTCACCTGCTGTGGCCACAGCCATTGCCGGGGAACTTGGGGGCGAGGGCGAGAATCTGCGCCTCTATCCCGACGCCGGAAGCACCCGTGCGCGCGCCGCAGCTGCGGAAGCTGCGGAAGTGTACGCCTATCCTCCAGAGTGGGTGATTATGGCCAACGGTTCCGATGAGCTCCTCAACAACCTGATCCGCGCCTTTGCCGACCCCGGCGATGAGGTGGCCTTTGTGGAGCCTTCCTACTCCTATTACGCCACCCTGGTGGAGATTCAGGGCGCCAGAGCACGCCGTTTTCATCTGGATGAAAACTTCAACCTCGTGGATTTCCCCGCGCGCTATAACGGGAAGGTGTTTTTTCTCACCAGCCCCAATGCACCGCTGGGTTTTTCCTTCTCCCGTGAATGTATCGCGGATCTGGCCGCACGCTGCGTCGGGATGCTGGTGGTGGATGAGGCGTATGCCGATTTCGCCTCCACCAGCGCCATGGATATGGTGCATGAATATCCCAATCTGGTGGTAACGCGCACCTTTTCCAAAAGCTATGCCCTTGCAGGGATGCGCCTCGGCCTTGCGGTGGCGCACCCCCAGGTGATAGCGGCGCTGGATAAAATCCGCGATCACTATCACCTCGATCGCCTCGCGCTGGTGGCGGCCGAGGCCGCGCTCAAGGATCAGGCATATCTGCATCAACGCGTAGAGCAGATACGTGCCACACGCGAGCGTTTCAGCGCCGCTCTGCGTGAGGGCGGATATACGGTGATTCCGTCCCAGGCTAACTACGTGTTTGCTATTCCACCCGATCGCAATGGCGAGGGCGTTTACACCCGCCTCAAGGAGCACAAAATCCTGGTGCGCTATTTTGCGCGCCCCAATCTGTGTCACGGGGTACGCATCTCCATCGGTACTCCGGAACAGATGGATGCGGTGCTGCAGGTGCTGGAGGTGTAGACTGCATCAATCGCTTTAGCGTATTTGCATCGCACCTGTGCGCACCCCTGGCTGATCCGGATATCTGCAAGATATTCCACGCTGCCGACTATGATATCCGCTGCCTCGCGCGCGATTTTGATATTCAGATAAACGGTCTGTTCGACACCATGATAGCGTCTCAGCTCCTGGGGGAACCCAAAGTGGGTCTGGGTGATGTTTTGCACAAATACTTCGGGGTGGAGTTGGATAAGCAGTATCAGCGTGCGGACTGGTCGAAGCGCCCCATCTCTGCAGAAATGCTTCACTATGCTGCAGAGGATACGCATTACCTCGAAGATCTGATGGCGATTTTGCGCCGCAACCTGGAGGAGAAGGATCGGCTGTGGTGGGCCGAAGAGGAATTTCGTTTGCTGGAGCAGGTGCGCTTTGCCCCGCCACAGGGGCCGGCGTGTCTGCAGGTCAAGGGAGCGGCAGCGCTCAATCCGCGTCAGCTTGAAGCGCTCGAACACCTCATTAACTGGCGTGATGCTAAGGCGTACAAGCGCGATTGTCCGGGGTATAAAATTATGTCGAACAAGGCGCTGCTTGCCCTGGCTACGGCAATGCCGCGTTCAGAAGCCCAACTGGATAAGGTGGAGGCGGTGCCGGCGAAGCTGCGTCAGCGCCATGCCGGGGGGATACTTGAAAGTGTGGCTACTGCCCTGGAACGTGCGCAGGAGGAGTTACCCGTAGCCCCGCAACGCCGCCGTCGTGAGGTTGATCCCGTTGCAGAGGAACGTTTTAAGCGCCTCAAGCAATGGCGCAGCCGTAAGGCGCAGGAACTCGAACTTGATCCCGGCATCCTGGTGAACAACAGTATTCTTTCACAGATTGCATATCTGCTGCCCTCCTCGTGTGCGGAGCTGGAACAGATCGAGGGCATGCGCCACTGGCAGCGCCAGCTGCTGGGGCCGGAATTAGTGGCTGAACTCAGGAACTGAAGGCAGCGGCACTTAATTCATCGATCAGGGGCAGGTTGGCGAGCAGGGAGTCGATCTGCAGTTGTCCGAAATTGATGTTTTCCTCTGCTGCATCGGGTTTGTTGTAATGGCGGATAGTGGCATACACCGCAGAGTGGAGGTTCCCGCGCCGCGCGAGCAATGCTCCGGTGTTCTGATGCAGCTTGTTGATCTGAGCGTGCAGGTTGCCACTCTGTAAACGTTCGTCACCTAACAGCTGAAGCAACGCCACCTTTCCCACATTGTGGAGCAGGGCACAGGTGTAGGCAAGCTGAGCGTCTTCCCCGAGCTCCGTCGCAATTTGTTCCGCGAGCAGGGCGCAGCCCAGAGCTTGTTGCTGTAGCAGGGCAACGGTGTCAGGTTGATGGGGGCGTGTAGCGGTGACGGCCTTGGCACGGATGATACCGCTCAGATGCGCGCCAGGGTAGCGTCCCTCGGCCTCCTTAAGAGAAGAGCAGGGGTTTTGCAGCGAATGATCCCCGGCATTGAGGACACGCAGCACATGAACCGTGAGCGCCTGATCAGTGCGCGCTATTTGGAGGATTTCCGCGCTTTCGGGCGTGCGCCACAGCTCTTCGAGTTTTGCGACCACCGCAGGGAGCAGGGGCATGTAGAATGAGCAGGCGACTATCTTCTGCGCAATGGTACGGATAAGGTCTTCATCCGCCGATCTCTGCTCTTCACCATTATGCAGAGCGGCGCTGATCACGTCCTCTTCGGTTATTTTTATCGGGCCCCTTGAAACCTGCTGGGGCAACTCAGGGCCGAACTCAAACGAGCCACTTGTCCAGGATATGGCATCCGCAACCGCTTTCGCCGCCAGATGTGAAACAGACCTGCCCAAATGCTTTTCATTCAGGATCTTCTTTTTGAGCAGGCTGGTGGTAAAACCGATACCGTTGCGCTGGCTGTCCTTCAGCAGAAAGGCGGCCCAGGATTTGGTCAGATCCCCGCTGTGGACCAGAAACTCCGCCAGACGCTCCCCGCTTTTATTCGAAGCGATATACACGAGTTTGCCCTGTTTAAAGTAGAGTTTCTTTTCAATCCCGGCGCGGTTTAAGATCAGGGTGCCCGTGCTCTGCTGCAATTTACACTGGCGCAGGATCTCCGGCAGGGATATCCGCGTAAGAGGGCCTTGGGTTATCTGCATACTATTCTCCTGCTGTGGTTGTTCCGGCTTTGAACAAATTGTCTCAGTCCTCTATTGTTTTCACTGATTCTGCCCGAGTTGGCGAAATTATAACAGCCAATTTCTAATGTTTTCGCAAAAAGCGCCTGCCCTCAAATCGTGCTCTGGCGAATTTCTTTTTTGAAATCGGCATGCTTAAAAAAACCCCGCGCAGCGGGTTTCAGTTTCTCGGCTCCGGTGCAGAATCCGTGGCAGAACATTCCTACCGCACCGCCATGGTGGGATACGCCCTCGCACGCATGACCCCGGATGCAGACAGCGCCAGAGTGGTGCTGATGTGCCTGTTTCACGATGTGCCCGAAGCACGCATGGGCGATCTCAACTACGTAAACAAGAAGTATGTGACTGCCGACGAAGAAAAGGCCGTGCGTGATCTGGCTGAAACCCTCCCTTTCGGGGATGAATACCAGGCAACCCTCGCCGAGTTCGGAGATCCGCAGAGCATGGAAGCACGCATAGCGCATGATGCGGATCAACTGGAGATGATTCTCTCCCTCAAGGAATACAAAGACCTCGGCAATCGCTACGCTGACGAGTGGTACTCCATCGCACGCAAGCGCCTGCGCACGGAACTCGCCCTCGAACTCGCCACCACCATCTGGGATACCGATTCCAGCATGTGGTGGTTTGATGGTAAGAGCGACTGGTGGATAAACGGCAAGGATTCTGATGAGTGAGGCCCATGGATGGCCACATTTGTTGAAAACCGGCGTCCCTTGCAATTGGCATTGTCAATCCGTAACTATCTACCACCACTATCGGTAGGGGGTTGTGGCACCCATGGAAAGGGCGTCTGTCGCCATGGACGGCGACAGTCGAACGGCCATGGACGGCGCAAAGTGTCCCTTGGAATGGGTGCCACAACCCCCGACTGTAAAGTTACGCCAACCGTTAGCGGATGATCTGAAAAGCGGTTGACGCTCGGGGAAAGAAGTGCTAGATGTATGCGCCGCACCCAACAACAAGGAACTTTAAACCATGCTCGATCTCAGATATTTACGTGACAATCTTGATGCTGCCGAGCAGCGCCTCGCCACCCGTGGCGGCGACATCGACCTTTCGGCCTTCCGCGAATTAGATGCCTCCAGGCGCGAGCTTTTAGGTCAGAGCGAAACCCTGAAAGCAGAGAAAAACCGGGTTTCCACCATCATTGGCCAAACCAAAGATAAAAGTCAGGTTCAGGATGAGATCGCTGCCATGAAGCAGGTCTCCACCCAGATCAAAGCGCTGGATGAAGAACTGCGCCAGGTCAACGAAAAGCTCGAACAACTCCTCATGACGCTTCCCAATCTGCCCGCACCCGAGTGCCCCGCAGGTGAGAGCGAAGATGATAATGTTGAGACCCGTACCTGGGGTGAAATCCGCGATTTTTCTTTTACGCCCCAGGCCCACTGGGATGTGGGCGAAGAGCTGGATATCCTCGATTTTGAACGCGCCGGGAAGCTCACCGGAGCGCGATTTGTGCTGTATAAAGGCGCGGGTGCACGCCTAGAACGCGCCCTGATAAACTTCATGCTCGACCTCCATACCGAGCAACATAAATATGTTGAAATGCTCCCTCCGTTTATGGTAAACAGAGCCTCCATGACGGGAACGGGGCAACTACCCAAGTTTGAGGATGACCTGTTCCACGTCGAGGGGCCGGACTACTTTCTGATCCCCACAGCCGAGGTTCCGGTGACCAATATTCACCGTGACGAAATCCTTGCTGCTGAGGATCTACCCTTGTGTTACACCGCGCACACACCGTGTTTTCGCAAGGAAGCCGGCGCACACGGACGCGACACCCGCGGGTTGATTCGCCAGCATCAGTTCAATAAGGTTGAGCTGGTAAAGTTTGTCACCCCGCACGCGGCAGAGCAGGAGCTTCAAGGGCTCCTCGCCGATGCGGAAAAGGTGTTGCAACTGCTCAAGCTGCCCTATAGGGTGGTTGATCTGTGTACTGCAGATATCGGATTCTCCGCGCGCCGTACCTACGATATAGAGGTGTGGCTCCCGGCCCAGGAAACATATCGCGAGATATCCTCCTGTTCCGATTTCGGCGACTTTCAGGCGCGCCGCGCCGGAATCCGCTACCGCCCCGAAGCGGGGAGCAAACCGGAATTTGTCCACACCCTCAACGGCTC
>JAIVHC010000195.1 GCA_020201305.1 Geobacteraceae bacterium | reverse complement strand
TTTGCATCGGTATCCACAGATCTTGAAAGCGGGAGTGAATACTGGTTTACTCAGGGGAGCGTACGCAACGCAGTGCGGGGATCAATGTCGCTGCCAGGACTGTTCGCTCCTATACGCCATGAGGAACGCTGGCTTGTAGACGGTGGTCTGGTGAACCCGGTACCGGTGTCGGTGTGCAGATCCCTGGGAGCCGATGTGGTTATTGCAGTAAACCTGAACGGGGATATAGTAGGCAAGCATTCGGCGCACAGGCTCAACGGCAAGGGTAAATCGGCAAGGCAGAACCCGGGCGCTAAAGAGAACGGTGAAGGAAAGTGGAGTAACGGTGGAAACCATCTGGTGGCATATGTGAAAAACGCCCTGCGTTCCTATTCTGATTCTCTTTTTTCTAACTTTGGTTCAGCTGAGGATGCCCCGGGTTTGTTTGAGGCCCTGGCTGGATCGGTGAACATAACCCAGGATCGCATTACGCGCACCCGATTAACTGATGATAAACCCGATATTATCATTGCCCCCAGTTTAGCCCACATCGGCCTGCTGGAATTTTACCGCGCGCATGAGGCGATTGAACAGGGGCACGAGAGTGTCAGGAAAGAGGAAAAAACCCTGCAGGGAAAACTCGGCTAAAAGGGGCGGATTATTATGCACATAAAGCAGATAGCTAAGAATATACCCCAGTGGAGCGTGAACCTCAACCAGAGCAGTAATGGAGCGGTGCGCGCCCTTCTCCTTACCTTGACGCTCTTCAAGCGCGAACGTTGCATGGAAAAAGCTGCTGCGCTGACTTACAGCACCCTGTTGGCATTGGTTCCACTCCTTGCAATTATGTTCGCCCTTCTCAAAGGGCTCGGGGTGCACAACACCATGGAACCACTCCTGCTGAAATATCTTTCAAGCGGGTCGGATGAAGTGGTCAGTAACGTTCTCGGGTATATCAACAATACCAACGTTGGCAGCCTGGGGGGTGTGGGGCTTATCACCCTGTTGCTGACGGTTTTGTTTTTGCTTACCAATATTGAAAAAGTCTTCAACAGTCTATGGCAGGTGCGCGAGAATCGCTCATGGTTCCGCAGATTTGCCGATTACTTTTCCGTAATCACCTTCGGCCCTCTCTTTCTCCTTGCGGCTATATCCATGAGCAGTTCTCTTCGGAGCCAGACTCTGGTGCAGTGGATTCTGGAACAGCCCTGGCTCGGTGAAGTGGTGATTATGGCGTTGGAGATAACTCCGTTTGTGGTTATCTGGGCCGCATTTATTTTCCTGTATTTGTTTATGCCTAACACGAAGGTGCATTTTAGTGCTGCTGCAGTGGGTGGGGTGACTGCCGGAACCCTGTGGCTTCTAAGTCAGTGGGGGTATATGAGCTTCCAGATCGGTGTGGGAAAATATAACGCTATATACGGTACCATGGCGGCTTTGCCGGTGTTTATGATCTGGCTGTATATCGGTTGGATGATAGCATTGGCGGGTGGAGCACTGAGTCGCGCATGGCAGGGGCGGAATACTCTGGCGCTGGAAAAAACCACCAAGGTGGAAACCAACTGGCATCCACTGCAGGTGTTGACGATGCTGTTTCTGGTGTATCGACGTTTCCAGAGGGGAGAAGAACCCTGGTGCGAGGCAGAATTGGTTGCAGCTTCCGGCATGAATCCGCATGTAAGTCTGACTATCCTGAATTTTCTGGAACATAAGGGTATTCTAATCCGCTTTGAAGAGCAGGGGCGTGACTCACGGGTTTTACCCCAGTGCAGTGCAGCAAAGGTGGATCTGGCAGAATTACTCACTCCGGAACTCGATGTTGGTGTCGAAGATGATCCCGCTACCCAGATACTGCATCAGCACTGGGACACGCTGCAGGAAGAATATCTACGCGAGCACAATCTCGAAACCCTTTTGCTTCAGAGTATGGCAGAAGAGCCGGAAACTACAGGCGCTGATTGATCTGTTGCAGCCCATCGAGGGCTCCAAGGGAAATAGGAATGTGTGGTTGCCCCTAACTCTACCACTAAAAGATCTGAGTCGGCATGTTCGCCGAGAAATGCGCGAAAGTGCTGTTCCTGCATGCTGGTTCGTGCGTCGATCCAGGAAAAGTCCCCGAACATCAGGATATTGGGTCTGGCGGTTTCGCCACAGTGAGGGCAGGTGGGTATCGGGGAGCAGCGCATAGTCTCGGTGTCGATATTATATTCTTCGGTGTTGTCCCAGATATTCTGCGAGCAGGGACGCAGGCACTGGAGGTGATGGATGGAACCGTGTACTTCGAAGATCTGAGTGGGATCAAAGCCGGCTTTTTGAAACTGCCCGTCCACATTTGAGGTTACTATAAAGATGGGCAGATCGAGGTCTTTGCCCCATTGACGCAGAATCTGAAACCCTGGATGAGGCACTGTTTCGCGATACAGATTAGTGCGATGCCCGTAAAAACCCCAACCAAACTCCGGGTCACGCTGAAAGTGAATCGGGTTGGCGGCATCGTAGAAATTGAGTCCGAGGCGTTCGTACATGGGGTAGGCGTTCCAGAAGCCCTTGTCGCCGCGAAAATCCGGCAAGCCTGAATCGACCCCCATCCCTGCACCTGTGGCAATAACGAGTGCCTTTGTTTGTTGCAGTTTTTCTGCCGCCGCTTGGATATTCCTGTCCTGTTCTGGCATGTGTTCCCTCCCGTGCTGATTCAGGTGCAAGAGATACGTGCTATTTTACCCTTTAAGGATATAGCATATCCATGTGAGCTGCAACACCTCCCCCATTCCTCCGCTAATAGACTTGTTGTAGGTGCAGCAGAAGTGCTATATTCTGCGCCGGTTTGTCATGAAACAGTGGTAGGAGTATACAAATAAACAGGCAGGATATATTTATGCAGAGTATGACCGGTTACGGTAAAGGAAACAGTATTACAGATTCTGCACGCTACACGGCAGAGATCAAGACGGTGAATCATCGCTATACCGATGTAAGTGTTAAGCTTCCGCGAGCTCTGATGTTTCTGGAGAATGAAGTTAAAAACTGGGTTACAAGTGTCCTGCATCGGGGCAAGGTTGATGTGTACCTCAGTCGCGAGGGTGATGCTGTAGAGGTTCTCCGGCCCCAGCTTAATGCGGGCGTAGCTGAAGCCTATGTGCAGGTGTACCAGGAGTTGATAGATCGCTTCGGTCTCGCACAGGATATCCCCATCTCCATGCTTGCAGCGCAAAAGGATGTTGTTGTGTTGAGCGAGCCCGAGATTGATGCATCCAATGCACGTGAAGGGTTGAAGCATGCGGTAACCGAGGCCCTGGAAGCGACGGTGCAAATGCGTCGAACCGAAGGTAAGTCTATGGAGGAGGATATAGTGGTACGGCTGCAGACGCTCGAAGAACTACTCCACGCCATTGAGGTTCGCACCCCACAGGTAGTGGAAGAGTGGCAGCAGAAACTCCATAAACGCCTGGATAATCTGCTTCAGGAAGCTGAGGTGGATCCGCAGCGTGTTGCGCAAGAAGTTGCCGTATTTGCGGATCGCTGTGATATCAGCGAAGAAGTGGTGCGCTTTAATAGTCACATTGCGCAGATGCGCGATTTGCTGACCCAGAGCGGTGCCATCGGACGGCAGATGGATTTTCTGCTGCAGGAACTTAACCGCGAGGCCAATACTATGGGTTCGAAGTCCAATGATGCGGAACTTACACGCAATGTAGTTACGTTGAAGGCGGAGTTGGAGAAGATACGCGAACAGGTGCAGAATATTGAATAATCGAGACCTATCGCAACAAAATAACCTTTATTGCTCTGCGCAAGAGCTGACATGCAAGGGGCTGCTGTTCGTAATGTCGGCACCGTCCGGAGCGGGGAAAACCACCCTCGGCCGCTCGTTGCTAGAGCGCGAAGCGGGGTTGCAGCACTCGATTTCGTACACCACCAGAGCAATGCGCAGCGCTGAACAGGATGGAGTTGATTACCACTTTGTCTCCCGGGAAGACTTTCAACGCATGATCGATAAGGGCGAATTTGTAGAGTGGGCCAGGGTTCACGATAACTACTATGGCACCTGCCTGGCGGATATTGAACGGCTGTGTTCTCAGGGACACGATGTGCTGTTGGATATCGATGTACAGGGGGCGGAGCAGCTGCGTGCACGTGGGCTGGATGCGGTTTTTATTTTTATTGTCCCCCCGGACATGGAGGTGCTGCATCAACGCTTGCAGAAGCGCGACACCGATCCCCCCGAGGTGATAGCCACACGTGTGAAAAATGCGCGTCAGGAGATGCAACAGGCGTCGCGGTATGATTATATTGTAATAAATGATAAACTTGATGAAGCAGTGCAGACCATGCATGCAATAATCAAGGCTGAGCACAGTCGTGCGCAGCGCGTAATGCCAAAAGTCAGGCGACTGGGCGTGTAATATCCGCTTTACCATTCATAAAAACCCAACTAAGAGAGAACAATACAATGGCCAGAGTTACTGTAGAAGATTGTCTGGAACAGATTTCCAACCGCTTCCTCCTCGCCATGGTAGCTGCGAAGCGCACCAAGCAGCTTTACCGGGGTGCGGCACCCATGATTGAAAATGAGTCCAAAAACAAGATGGTTGTTCAGGCCCTGCGTGAAATCGCCTCAGGGAAAGTCGAATTTGTCGACCCGATCAAAAAACGCCAGATCTGATCCTGCATGGATTTGACCCTGTAATGTCTCTTAAGAGTCTCGAAGAATTTCAGACCGCGGTCAGCGAGTACATGACCGATCCGGATATGGATCTGCTCGAACGTGCCTACACCTTCAGCAGTCAGATTCATGCCGGAGTGGAGCGCCCCTGTGGTGATCCTGCATTTTCGCATGCCTGTGCGGTTGCAAGCAAGGTGGTGCGTATGCAGCTCGACATGTTCACCATAGCTGCAGCCCTGGTGCACGATGTGCTCGAGCGAAAACTTGCGAGCGTGGATGAGTTGCGCACCGAATTGGGCGAAGGTGTCGTACATCTGGTTGAGGGTCTCACCAAGATCAATTCCATCATATATCAACGCGGCGAGGAGCGCGAAACTGAGAGTTTTCGCAAAATGCTTCTGGCCATAGCGCGCGATGTGCGCATAGTTCTGCTCAAACTTGCGGATCGCCTCCACAATATGCAGACCCTTTCCTGCTTTGCTCATAAGGATCAGGTCCGCCTTGCGCGCGAAACTATGGAGGTTTACGCTCCCCTGGCCAACCGCATGGGTATCAGTTGGCTTAAGAGTCAGCTTGAAGATCTATGCTTTGAGTATCTGTACCCGGACGAATATAAAGAGCTGAAACGCAGGATCCGGATGTTCAAGACCGATGCCAATGACCAGTACATTCAGAGCGTGGTTGAGCATATACAAACCAAGTTGGAGAGCAACGGCATCGAGGGGCAGGTTTCGGGTCGCTCCAAGCATCTGTATTCGGTGTATCGCAAGATAAAGCGGCAGAACATCGATATCGATCAGATTTACGATATCATAGCGTTTCGCATTATTGTCGATAGCGTAAGGGACTGCTACGCATGCCTGGGAATTATCCACGCAGCGTGGAAACCGATTCCGGGTCGCTTTAAAGACTATATCGCCATGCCAAAGGCGAATATGTATCAATCGCTGCATACTTCGGTTATCGGGCCGTATGGAAAACGTATGGAGGTGCAGATACGTACCGAGGAGATGCACCGCATCGCCGAGGAGGGAATTGCGGCGCACTGGAAATACAAGGAAAGTAGCGCCAGCGTGCCGGCCACGGAAGATGGGCGTTTCAGTTGGGTGCGGCATATGCTGGAGTGGCAGAAGGAACTCAACGATGCGCGGGAAGTCAGTGCCGAAGCCCATCTGGATCTATTTCCCGAAGAGGTCTATGTGTTCACCCCCGATGGACACGTCAAGGAGTTGCCCCAGGGCTCCTGTCCCATAGATTTTGCCTACTCCATTCATGGTGATGTGGGAAATACCTGCGTCGGAGCCAAGATAAACGGCAAGATGGTGGCGCTGAAAACCCCACTCCAGAATGGCGATGTGGTGGAGATTCTCACTTCCAGTACCCAGGCCCCGAGCAAGGATTGGCTCAATCTGGTCAAGACCTCCAAGGCACGCAACCGTATCCGCCATTGGATTAAAACCCAGGAGCGTGAAAAGAGTATAGAAATCGGACGCGATCTGCTCGAACGCGATCTGCGCAAGCATAAGGCGAGTCTCAATAAGCTCATGGGGGATAAGATGATGCCCGAAGTTGTGAGTGGCTTCGGGTTCAAGAATGCGGACGAGATGCTCGCGGCGATTGGATACGGCAAGCTCTCATCCCAACAGGTTGCGGGAAAACTCCTCCCCAATGTGGACATGCGTCCCCCTAGTAGCCGGATCTCCTCCTTGGGGCGGGTGCTCGGCAAGGTGCGCAAAAAACCCGCCCAGGATCCCATCCGGATTCAGGGCAACGATAATATTATGGTGCGCTTTGCGAAGTGCTGCAATCCACTCCCGGGGGATGATATTGTGGGTTTTATTACGCGTGGCCGCGGTATAACTGTCCACGCTGCTACCTGTTCTCATCTGCTAGAGACCGATCCACAGCGGCGTGTAGAAGTGGCGTGGGATAAAGATGTAAAAGCGGTGCGCAATGTTAAAATCAACGTGCTGTGTTCAGATGCCAAAGGGATATTAGCCGAAATCACCAATGTTATAGCCCAGCGCGAAGCGGATATTGTGGGGGCTAGCATCCATGCCCATGGACAGCGGGGTCTGAATGAATTTGAACTCGCGGTGGAGAGTGTTGAGCATCTCAACAGGGTGATAGCAAGCCTGAAAGGGGTAAAAGGGGTGAGACGCGTGGAGCGCGTTAGCGAACGCTAGGTTGTTGTCAGGCAGGAAAATTATACATGAATTGAACAAGAAAGAAGGGGCAGGATCTGCGCTGCTACAGCGTTTATCCTACCCCTTCTTTTTGTTTGACACCAATGTGCTGCGGGGTTGTGTCAACCTTTAACCACAGCACCTGAGCGGATGCAACGGGTGCATACTTTGATGCTTTTTACCGCACCGTTCTTTAGCGCCCTAACTTTCTGCAGGTTGGGGTACCACACCTTGCGGCTCTTGTTGTGCGCATGGCTGACATTGTTACCAGTTACGGGTTTCTTACCACAAATTTCGCATGTTCTGGACATTGTATTTAGACCTCCTGAATATTTAGAACGCAAATTTCTAGCACGATTTTTCTGCAATAGCAAGAGATTTAACCACCTCAAGGGCATGTGAGTAAAACTCTGCCGTTGTTTGACTTGTGGCACAGGCGTGCAATAGCAAGGCACTGTTGGACACAAAAGCCTGAGTTGTATCGCTACCTTGGCCCCAGCAGACACGCACGCATCAGAACTCTGGCACCACGTGCAATCTCAGGCGGGTTATATGTGTCTCGACTCTGAGTATTGTCAGGATTTTACGCAGGCGGCGGGTTGATGAGCGCACTTGCATGAAACTTTCCCGTATTGAACTTTCCTGTATTGGCATATGCCGGATCTATTAGAACCCGGCGTCCTTCAACCTTGAGAGCACCAGCAGCAAAGAGCTGGATCGCATGTGGATAGAGACGGTGCTCTTGCTCCAGAATTCTCGCGCTCAGAATCTCTTCCGTGTCATCGTCGAAAACAGGCACCACAGCCTGCGCGATGATAGGACCCGTGTCGACATCAGCATCAATAAAGTGGACCGTACAGCCGGTAAACTTGGCACCGTATTCC
>JAIVHC010000142.1 GCA_020201305.1 Geobacteraceae bacterium | reverse complement strand
CGGTGTCAAAACGCTGCGCATCCCAGGTCAAAAGTCCCTCGCCCAGCACATATGGATCGAGAAAGTAGGGATCCAGATCGGTCACCACATCGAGACTGTAGGCGAAAAAGTCCCAGTCCTCAGCACTCATGCGCTCCTGTTTTACCGAACGGTCGCCATAGAACGTGATGGCGCGCAGAAATTCATAGTCGCTCAGAAGCCCCTGATACCCGAATGCAAGCACACGACTGAATGCCGCCGGCATGGTATAGCCGGGCGGGGCACTGCGGCGCACTTCCGCACGCTGTTTCCAACTAGCACTGTGCAGCTGCAGGTATAGGGGTACCAGGGCGAGCAGCATCAGCGCATTTATCCCCAGCCGATTCCAACGCATCAGTTAAACTCCCGGCGCCGGAAAATCAGCGTCGCAAGCCAGAGCAGAATCAGAACGTAGCCCAATCCATACCCGGCACTGGTAAGCAGACGCATCGGCTCCAGCGCAAGCCCATGAGCCGCCTCGGTTTTCAGATCAAACGCGGCAAAATTAGGCACCAGCCACGCCACTACCTCCAGAACAGCGCGCAGCGTCTCCGATGCCGCCACCTCGCCCGCTGCCGCCTGGGATTTCAGATAGAACAGCACCTCTTCAATGCTCACGCCTACCAGGTAAGTGGCGACGGAAAAAATCAGGGTTATGAAGGAAGATGTGGTTATGGCACTGAAAAACACCACAATGGCGCACAACAATGCGAGTTGTACTCCAATAAAGGCCACGGCCCAGAAATACACACTCCAGGTAAAACCGCCAAAATATTTGGGATACATAGCATTTACCCCGGCAACCGTTGTGGTGGAAAACACCAGCAACAGCGCCAGTGTGCACACAACCAGCAACACCAGCCCCAGATATTTGCCGTAGATATATTCCCCGCGTGAAAACGGCAGCAGCAGCCCCGCAAACGACAGCGCCGCCAGGTTCATATCCACCGTGACCTTGCCCAAATCGCGCATAAAGAAGCCGGCCACCGCCACATTAAGCCCCAGCACAAACAGGGCAAAGAGTAAAATTCCGAACAAAGAGCGATCGCGAATCCCTTCCTTGCACGTTACCAGGGCCAGTGCCCCTACCCGTTTCAGCATCAATTTCCACCTCCCACAGCGGCAACAAACTCATCTTCGAGGCTGCGCTCTTTATCGCGGAATGCACGCAGGTCATCCGCTTCAAATTCGCGCACCAGACGTCCCTGATGCAGAATTGCAATCCGGTCGCACAGACGTTCGGTATCACTCAAAATGTGGGAACAGAAAAAAACCGTCTTGCCCTGGTGTTTGAGATCCAGAATCAGCTCGCACACCATTTTGCGCCCCAGTGGATCGAGTCCACTCATGGGTTCATCCAGAATCACCAGTTGGGGATCATGTAACAGAGCAAAACACAATCCTGCACGCTGACGCATCCCTTTGGAGAACGTGCGCAGACGTTGTTTCAGCGCATGGGATATCCCGGTCTGGTGCGTCAGGGTTTCTATGCGCTCCCCTATCTGCTGCGCCGACATGCCACATGCCTGCCCTGCAAAGCGGAGCAGCTCAAGCAGACTCAAATGATCGTACAGGTAGGGATTTTCCGGCAGATAGCCCACCTGATGGAGAAAGCCTCCATCACCAACCGGCTGCGCATCTATGCGTACCTCACCCTGATCCGGGCGGAGGTAATTTCCTGCATCGACTTTCAAGCATTAGAGAACATAATATAACAATTCGTGGGTTTAACCACAACTTAAGGAAAAAAAGGTTGACACCGGTGCAGCACATACCTATCTTTGGTCGTACCATTCAAGCACTCAAAGCAGTATTTAGTCTTTTTTTTGTCTTTTTTATCCTCGTTGTCCTTCTTTGGTACTACCATTTTGAGACAAGAGAACGGTTATCGCATATGACTGACGAACAGATATTTCATCCGGCCCAGGTTGGCAGAGCAGGTGAGGATGTCGCCCTTCAGATAGAAGCGGCCATCTTAAGTAATAAAATATCCCCGGGTGAACGTCTCCCCAGTGAACGTGAGCTACAGCATCAGTTTGAAACCGGGCGCGGCGTGATACGCGAGGCGATCAAAGCCCTGAAACAAAAAGGCCTGATTGAAATCCGTAAAGGATCCAAGGGCGGGGCCTATGTCAAACAGATAGAGGTCTCGAATGTGAGTGAATCCCTGGCGTTGTTCCTCAAACAGCATGCTATAGATCCGAATCACATTGCTGAATTTCGCGAGGGTCTGGATCGCACCATCACAACCCTGGCCATAGCCCGGGCAGATGCAGCGACCAAACAGGAACTCCTTCAGAAAGCAACAGAGTTCAACAGCATGATTTCACAGCACAATGAGGAGAATGAACCCCTTGACATGCTCAGTCTGAGCGAATTGGACCGGGAACTTAACATTATGCTCGCGCAGATGAGCGGCAACCCGGTGTTTGAATGGATTATGCGTGCCCTGCAACTCGGTTTCAGCTCGTACGACTACACCTTGTACGAGAATCCGGAATACCGCAAAGCCACCGCAGCCAACTGGCAGGAAACCGCGCAGCAGATAGCCGACAACGAGCCTCTGCGCGCCCTGGCTTCCACCGGGGCTCACTACACCATGCTCAAACACTGCATCGAGGAACAGATACAACCAACTGAATAGGCACACCAATTTATTTAAGCACATCACCATCCCTTCAACGGAGAGAGCTTTATGCAAAAACAACACTATGACTACATTATCGTTGGCGGCGGGAGTGCCGGGAGTGTTCTCGCAAACCGCCTGAGCACCAACCCGGAAAACAAGGTTCTGGTTCTGGAAGCAGGCAAACCCGACTTTCGCTTTGATTTCCGGATCCACATGCCCGCAGCCCTTACTTACCTGCTCACGGACAAAACCTACAACTGGCTCTATGATTCCGCGCCGGAGCCACATATGCACAACCGCCGGATTGCACAACCGCGAGGCAAGGTTCTGGGTGGTTCCAGTTGCATCAACGGTATGATCTATATCCGGGGCAATGCCGGAGATTATGAAAAATGGGCGCGAAACAAGGGGCTGGAAAGCTGGGATTACGCC
>JAIVHC010000194.1 GCA_020201305.1 Geobacteraceae bacterium | reverse complement strand
GAAGCTGGAATACTTGAAGCGAGTGAAGATAAACCCAGCGCAGAGGAATATTTCAGTGCTGCTGCACGGCAGAATTATTTTCCTGCACAGCTGCATTTGGGTTTGATTTATCATCAGGGCAGCAAGTACGAGCGCGCCCGCCGCTGGTTCGAGGAGGCGGCAAAGCGGTATAAAGATCCGCAACCGGCACTTCTTCTGGGGGATTACTATATGCAGGGCAAGGATGTTGCCATTGATTATGAAAAGGCGATGCACTGGTATCGTCAGGCACTTTTGGCGGTGCAGAAGATCAGTGTCGGTCTGGAAACGTCTGCGCAGATTGCGGCTGAAGATGTACCGCGTGCACGTATGGATATGGCGCTGAGGAAACTCCAGCAGGAACGTATATTCAAGTTCAAGACCTTGTACTATCGTGTGGGGGGCGATGCTTCAACCTATGAAGTGTATTGTGAAGATAACCCAGGACGCATGATAGGTACAGTGAAGCGTAATGTTGAGGGCGTAGTTGCGAGCATGGCTCCGGAAGTCAAGCGCGCTCTTTCCGTGGCGACGCCGCAGAAAACCTTTGAATCAATGAATCAGGGGCTTGAATGGCTTCTGAACGCGTATGCGAAAGGGCAGTACGGAAATTTCACCAAGTTTGACTTTCGTCTGAAGAATCCGCGCTCATAAGATTGATGCTTGCGTAGAAAGTACAACATTGAAGGGCTAAGCAAAAAGCGCCAAATGCATAAACTAAAGCAGCGGGGGCCGATTTCCACACAGGGGATCGGCCCCCGCTGCAGTTAAAGAATTATGCTAACTATCACCACCACCGGCGGGGGGTATAGTACCCGCAGAAAGGGCGCCTGTCGCCCTGGACGGCGCAAAGTGCCTCCCCTGGAAGGGGTGCCTTAATCCCCGTATGAATAGTTAGGTGGCATTATGCGGCTGAATGGACTTCCGCTCAGCGGTAGCGTACTCTGGTTACTCCATCGAGTCTGGCAATTTCATCAATCAGGGTTTTTCCCATGGGACGATGGTGCTGGGTGACAATAAAGTCGTACTGGATACGCCTGTTTTCCAGGTCATGTTCCTGCTCGATATTTGTTGTGGCGAGCGAATGGGAGTGAAAAATGCCCTTTATCTCCTCAAAAATATCCTTATCACCCAGGGTCACTACCGACAGACGTAGAAAGCGATCCTTGCGCAGGACGGCGTCCATAAGTTTGAGGGCAAACAAGGCTATAAATGCCAGCACGGTGGCGAAAACCCCGATGGCGGTCATACCGAAGCCAAATGCCATGCCCACGCCGGCAACGTACCACAGACATGCTGCGGTGGTGAGGCCGCGCACGTTGGCCCCTTCCTTGATAATAACCCCGGCGCCGAGAAAACCGATGCCGGTAACGATTTGAGCCCCAATTCTGCCTGGATCAATGCGCGCTATACCATCGGCGTTCAGGTGTCCGTATTTAGCGAAGATGCCCTCGGAAATAATCATCATCAGGCAGGCACCGGTACACACCAGCACATGGGTGCGTAATCCGGCGGGGCGTCCGTGTTTCTCCCGTTCTATACCAATCAGTGCCCCGGCAGTAAAGGCAAGGATGAGTTTGAGCACTTCGGGGCCCAGGGGTTCGGTTATAAACAGATCGTCCAGCATAATTACATCCTGTAGCTCAGCATGAAGTGGGTTGTGAATTGACTCATCTCTGCGCTGAAACCGTGTCTGCAGTAAAGGAAGTTGGTGCTTGAGACCCTGTTGCTCAAAGCCCATTCACATGCCATGTCAACGCTCCAGGATCTGGTGGAAAAACTGAATCCCCCGGTTATGTGGTGCTCAGCTATCGCAGGGAAATAGGGGAGTAGATGTTGAGCCGGTACCGGGCTTTTTGCATAGTTATATTCGCCTCTGATGCTCCTTAATAAACCGGGCCCGCTCTGGGTATGCCTACCATAAACGCAACTTTGAGTACAGCTAATTTGGACTTGCGTTTTCGGGCCTTATAGCGCCAGAATCAATGCAGAACATTATCAATGTTATGGATGTTACCGGGAGATCTGTAAACACATGCCGCTACCGTGGGAAAAGAATATTAAGCCACTGATGCTCGCTCCAATGCAGGGGGTAACCCATGCCTCCATGCGCAAGGTGCAGATGGAACTGGGTTCTCCTGACGTCCTGTTTAGCGAATTTGTCCCGGTGAGCAATGTTTCGAGACGAAGAATATCGCGCCGCGATCTGGATGAAGCCCGCAGGCATAATCTCTCTGCTCCACTGGTAGTGCAATTGGTGGGCAATAACCCCGAGGCGTTGATGGAAGCGGCACTGCAGTTGCAGGATAACGGTATACAGCATCTGAATCTTAATCTCGGTTGTCCGTACGGCCGAATGACAAGCGGTCCAACCGGAGGGAGCATGTTGCAGGATATGCATCTGGTTGAGAAATGTGTAGAGGGGCTCCGGAAGGTTGCGCATGGAGGGTTTTCGGTAAAGGTGCGCAGTGGTTATGAGGACCCGGCGCAGATCATGAATCTGCTCGCACTCTTTGAATCCTGCGGTGTGGATTTCGTAGTCCTCCATCCTCGGACGGTGGTGCAGAAGTACACCGGATATGCGGATCACGGTATAACCAGAAGGATAGCTGCTGAGGCCACTGTTCCGGTTATTGCCAACGGGGACATAACTACGCCGCAGCAGGGGCATGCTCTGCTGCAGGATAGCCATATTGCGGGTGTTATGCTGGGACGCGGAGCCATTGCTGATCCATGGTTGTTTAGACGTTTACGTCAAAGCGCAGAGACAGGGACGGATGCGCTGCAACGTCGTTCCCGGTTACGCATTTATCTGTCGCGCTTACTTGAAGAGTGCAGCCAGACATATGCAGGGGAACATCAGGTGTTGGCGAAGCTTAAAAATGTGGTCCAGTTTGTAGATGATCCAGCCTTGCGGCGCTGGTGCGGCAAAATAAAGCGTACGCGTTCCCTCCAGCGCTTTAATGCCATGCTTGATTCACTTGAGAATCCTGCTGGTGCCTGGGTAGATTAGGTACTGAAACAACGAGGGAAATTCATCCCCGGATATGTACGCTAAATGCGTGGGAAATGATCCTTAGAGGGTGTACGTCGACGTTTGGGTTTGACTTCGACTTCAGGGCTGTGGTACTTAGCCATCTGTATATAAAAAACATACACTGACATACACTGTGGTATCTGTACGTAGATTGTCCTGTCCGGATTCTGCAGTATGATGGGCGCATAGAGCCAGAGGTTCTATGCGCAATTACGTATAAAGAATGAAGGAGTCTGTGACATGAAGAGATGGGTTTCGTGCAGGTTATCGATGCTTGCTATCGCCGCTGTTATGCTGCTGGGGGGCTTGCAGCCGGTTCAGGCTGATACAGACACATGTCTGATGTGTCATGACAGTGCTGTGAGTTCACATGAATTTATGGATTCGGCTCATGGCCAGAGCGGCATCGGGTGTGTTGACTGTCACGCACTCGACGATGTTGATGCGCATATGGCGACGGAAGAGATGCCCGCAGCCGTTGACTGCAGTTCCTGTCATACCGATGTCGCAGACCAGCACGGTGAAAGTGTGCATGCGCAAATGGGTCTCGACTGTGTGGCGTGCCACTACTCTATTCATACAACCAAAGGTGGCGACCCGGATAAACAGGGTGTGGTTGATGCATGTTCCACCTGCCATGACACAGAAGCATATAACAATTCCGTGCATGGACAGGCCGTAGCTTCGGGTAATCTGGACAGCGCTTCCTGTGCGGACTGTCACGGTGTCCATGATGTCATGTCTCTTTCAAGCGCAGATACCAAAACGGCGCGAGTTTTTGCAACCAAGGCATGTATTGAATGCCACGACAATGCGGAAATGATGGAGCGCAATGATATCCGGTCTGACATTGTGTACACCTATCTGGGTAGTTATCACGGCAAAAGATACAAGCTTGGGGATCCGGAGGTTACGGCAACCTGTTCTGACTGCCATGGCAGCCACGGGGTTTTCGCGGAAGAAAATCCAGTATCCAGTATCCACGATGACAATCGAGCCCAGACCTGTGGTCAGTGCCACGAAGGATCATCATATCTGTTCGGGCAGTTTTATTCCCATGGTAACTACCACGACTTTGATCGCTATCCTGTTATGGTAATAACCTTCTGGGCTATGACCACCCTGCTGGTGAGTACCTTTGCGGTGTTCTGGCTCCATTCTATTTTGTGGATGATCCGCGGTATCAAAGAAAATAAAGAGAAAAAGGAAGCACTCGCCAAAGGGGAAGCACATATCCACATCCCGGATGGACATAAGGTGTACAAGCGCTTCGAGCGCCGCCACATCTTTATGCATCTGATGGTTAGTGTCAGCTTCCTGCTCTTGTCCATTACCGGTCTGCCTATTAAGTTCTCCGGTCAGCCATGGGCGCAGGTGATGATTGATCTCCTGGGCGGTACAGCCAATGCAGCATTCCTTCACCGTGTAGGTGCAGTAATAACCTTTGGGTACTTCGGTATGGCTCTGGCATTGAGTTTCCACTTTCTGTTTATCCGCAAGGATATCCCGGGCATGTGGTTGCAGCGTCTTTTCGGTCCTGATTCGCTGATGCCCAACTTCCGTGACATCCGCGATGTTACCGGCATGGTGCGCTGGTTTCTGGGTAAGGGGCCGAAGCCGGTATTTGAGCGCTGGACATACTGGGAAAAGTTTGACTTCATCGCGGTCTTCTGGGGTATGTTTGCCATCGGTGGTTCCGGTCTGATGCTGTGGTTCCCCGAATTTTTCGGCATGTTCCTGCCTGGATGGGTACTGAATGTTGCCACCATTGTGCACTCGGATGAAGCTCTGCTCGCAACCGGTTTTATCTTCTCGGTCCACTTCTTCAACACCCATTTGCGCCCCGAGAAGTTCCCTATGGACTTTGTGGTGTTCAATGGCGAGATGGAGAAAGAGGAGTTTGTCGAGGAGCGTGGTGACCAGTGGCGCCGCTACGAGGAACAGGGTATAACTGAGCAGTTCCTGAAGCCGAAGACATCCAGCAGTTTGTATAACATTGTCTTTAAGACCTATGGTTTTTTCGCAGTAGCCATCGGGGTGACCCTGTTTGTCCTTATAGTCATCTCTGTTCTGGGCGGCAGCCATTAGGGTATTAATCTGAACAACAAAAGTATGATATAAGAAAAGGGCGGCCATAACGGTCGCCCTTTTCTGTAGGAGTTGTAATGGGTATATCAGGGACCTTCCTGGCGTATTTGGGACTGGTATTTAATCTTGCCGGCGGTGCCGGTGCTCTGTTCGGGGTGTATCTTATTGTCTTTCGTTCCCAGACTGAGATTGCCAACATGGGGCGTGCCGATAGTTTGGGTTATCTGTTTGTGTGCGTAGGGTTGTGCATAGTAGCGGCAGGAGTCTTGCTGGCGCGCTACGCAAGGCGTGCTTGAGAGCAGGTTGTATTACGCTGCAGGAGGCGGTTATTAATATGAAAAATGTGAAAAACTCGCTGTTGTTCAAGTTCATGGCGGTTATCAGCGCTGTGTTTCTGGTTGCATCGCTGGTTTTTGTCATAGTGAATGTCCGTCTTCAGCGTCAACTTACCCTGGAAAACTCCCTTCACGATGCCGACTATCTGAGTGAAGCCATTGTGCGCGCCAATTATTACCTTATGCTCAATGAAGACCATGAGATGTTGCACAAAATGATTCTTGAACTTTCCTTGATAGAGGGGATAAGGAGGATACGTCTTTTCAATAAAGAAGGAGTGATTAATTTTTCCACTAATAATGACGAACAGGGAGAGACGCTG
>JAIVHC010000193.1 GCA_020201305.1 Geobacteraceae bacterium | reverse complement strand
ACCCACGCCGCTCCGATTGCGCGCCAGTTTGTTCCCGCGGCCCTAGAGCTCGACGCCGATGGAGAAGTTGATCCCCTGAACGAGGAGGGGCTTTCCCCGGTGCCCCATGTGGTGCATCGCTATCCGGGGCGGGTGCTGCTGTTGTGTGCTTCGAGCTGTTTTGCCTATTGCCGCTTTTGTACGCGCAAACGTCATGTGGGCCGGGCGGGTCGGGGTATATCGTTTAGCGATCTTTTGCGTGCGGTGGAATACATTCGCGATTCGCCGCAAATCCATGAGGTGATTTTATCCGGAGGTGATCCGATGACCATGTCGGATCGCCTGCTGCAGGAGCTGTTGGAGCGGATTCGCCAGATCCCGCATGTGAAGGTGCTCAGACTCGGGAGTCGCGCTCCGGTGGTGCTGCCGCAGCGTATAACGGACGCGCTGTGTCAGCTATTGCAGCAGGCGCAACCCCTCTATTTTATGACCCACATCAATCACCCGGATGAACTGTGCCCTGAAAGCATTGCCGCGTGTCGCAGACTGGTGGATGCCGGTATTCCGCTCGTGAATCAGACCGTGCTCCTGCGCGGGGTGAATGACAATGCACCCCTGTTGCAGAGCTTGTTTGAGCGTCTCCTCGAACTGCGCATCCGTCCGTATTACCTGCATCAGATGGATCTCACGCGTGGCACCGCGCATTTTCGTACCCGTCTGGAGGATGGGGTCGCCATCATGGCCCGGTTGCGTGGTGTTCTCTCAGGACTTGCCATGCCCCACTTTGTGGTGGATCTGCCCGGAGGCCACGGCAAGATTCCCCTCCTGCCCGAGTATGTGGAATGCCTGGGGGATCAGGCACGCCTGCGCGCACCTGATGGCACCCTGGTGGAGTATCCGAATGGCATGCCATCCGTCCCTACAACTCCTCGGGCGTAAACGCCACCACTGCATCGATTTCAGTAGCATCGGTAAGGAGCATCACCAGTCGATCCACCCCCAGGGCGATTCCGGCACTCGGAGGCATGTGTTCGAGATCGGTCAGAAACGCCTCCGGCATCAGATGCTCCGGGTCGGGAGGCTGCATAATTTCGAGGGCAGCGTTAAAGCGGCTGCGTTGCTCGTGCACATCGGTGAGTTCGGTAAACGCGTTCGCGAGTTCCATGCCGCCGATGTAGAGTTCAAAACGCTCCGCCAGGTGCGGAGCATCGGCTCTGGTGCGTGCCAGGGCTGCCATGTGCGCAGGGTAATCGTAGATGAACACCGGGGCGGATGTCCCCAGGGCTGGCTCCACATGGGCGGTATATATCTCCTCATAGCATCCTTGTGCCAGCGCCTCCTCAAGAGAGACGGGGGCAAAGCGTGTAAATGCCTGTGCCAGAGGAATGCGCTCAAACGGGGGCTGAATGGAGATGCTGCCCCCCTGCCACTTCAGGTTTACATCAGGGATCAGATGGCAGAGCAATTCCTCACAGGTGAGCATGAGGTCGCGATAGTCGCTATGGCTGGCGTACCACTCCAACAGGGTGAACTCGGGCAGATGGCGGGTGCCGCGCTCTGCATTGCGCCAGCAGCGACACAACTGAAATATTCGAGGATAACCTGCCGCAAGAAGGCGTTTCATGCATAATTCCGGCGAGGTGTGCAGAAATGCGCCCGCACTCGGAACCGGCTCTATATATTCCTCGGGGGCGTTGCACGGAATGCGGTGCGGGGTCTCAACTTCCAGATATGCGCGCGCAATAAAAAAAGCCCGGATATGCTGAATAATCCGGGCTCTTGCATACAGGTTGTCGTGCCGCGTTGCCCGGGTTGCATCAGGGGCTGGCAGCATAACTTATTCCTTGACGCGGGTGACGTATTCGCCGGTGCGGGTGTCGATCTGGATCAGAGTGCCCTCATCCACAAAGGAAGGTACCTGCAGATTGTAACCGCTTTCCACCGTGGCGGGTTTGTTGTTCCCGGCGGCGGTGTCACCTTTCACCCAGGGGTCTGCATGGGTCACGGTGAGATTCACAAAGTTGGGCAGGGTGATGCCGATTCCCTGATCGCCGAACATCAATACCTTAACCTCCATGTTGTCAGTGAGAAAGTAGTAATCGTTGCCCAGGGTCTGCTCCGGCAGGATCACCTGTTCAAAGGTCTTTGCGTCCATGAATACGTAGCCCGCTTCATCCTTGTAGAGATACTGCATGTCGCGCTCTTCCAGGGGTGCAGGCTCAAAATTCTCCCCACTGCGATAGGTGCGGTCAATCAGGGCACCAGTGATCATGTTGCGCAGCTTGCATTTATACAGGGCCTGACCTTTGCCCGGCTTGGTAAAATCAAACCCCTCGATTACATGGGGCTCACCGTCAATCATGATCTTCAAACCTTTTTTCAGGTCGGAACTGCTGTACATACCTTGTTGCTCCTTTGTTTGTTGCCTGCGTAGAAAGTATTGAATCAGATGGCGTCGCTCATTCCTGCGGATGCTGTTTTAGGCGTCCGCTGTATGTCGGAAAGAGCCGCCAGCATAGTCAAAAACCAAGTGCAGATACAAGCATAACTTGGCGCAAATGTCATGAAAAAAAAGAAGAGCCGCCCGGGCAGGCGGCTCTTCAGGGTTGGCGTTATGCTTTGGTTGGTATGGGTATGGGTAATAACGCCGGAAAACCTTGTGTCTACTTCATGGCGCCCAGAGGGGCTACTTCGCGTTCAAACACCTCGTTGATTACCTGAGCGAGGCCGGTGTAGATGGCAGAGAGACCGCAGAAGATACCTTCATAGCCGGCGATCACCTTCAGGGCCGCATTTCCGGTAAAATCTGCAGCTGCAAGAAGGAAGAACAGCACTACCAGGGAGCCGAACACCACCTGCAAGGCACGGTTGAGGCGGAAGGTGCCGAGGAACAGAACTGCAGAGAACAGACCCCAGCAGGTAAGGTAGAAGCCCATAGCAACGGGGGAAGATGCGGGTACAACTCCGGTCTTAGGCAGCAGGATCAGCGCTACCAGGGTGAGCCAGAACAGACCGTAAGAGGTGAATGCGGTGGCGGCGAAGGTGTTGTTCTTTTTCCACTCCATGATGCCGACAATGATCTGCCCCAGACCGCCGTAGAAAATGCCCATGGCGAGGATCATGGCGTCGAGGGGGAAGAATCCTGCATTGTGGAGGTTGAGAAGGACGGTGGTCATGCCGAAGCCGAGCAGGCCCAGAGGGGCAGGGTTGGCTGTAGTGTCCTGAAGTGACATGTTCTGAAATTCGTTGCTCATTTTTTCTCTCCTTGGGTAATGAATAGCATAAGATAAAACATTGTTGTGCCACCAGGTGCGGTGGCGTACATGAACCGTCTGAATTTCGTATCCTGCGAACTTGTAGAATTGTGTTTTGCACTCTCTGTGCCATTTTAAAGTTAAAATAAAAAAACAGTGTAAGATACTGATTTTGAACAGAAAAAAATACAACCCCTGTTGTGAAAGAGGTTGGAATCCTTTTTGGAGAAGAGCGTTTTTTGCAGCTCTGCAAAATCAGGAGGCAAAAAAAAGAGGTTTTGCACAATGTTGTGAAAAAACCTCCGGACAATCGGGTGTTTATGGATTTTTGCATCTGTGCAAAAATCTGTTTATCTATTTGCAAAATCTGCGGGCCTGGGCTTTAGCCCTCTGATTTGATCGTAGGGGATGGATTTCAGGAGTGCTGTACGCCCAGGGGGAGCAGGGTTTTGTGAAAGAGTTCATTCATAACATGGGCAAGCCCGGTGTAGATGGCGCTTATGCCACTTAGAATGCCGGCGTAACCCGCTATATGGATCAATATGGGGGAAGATGAAGCATGTCCGGCGGCGAGGAGGATGAAAAATGTGAGTAATAACCCGAACACCACCCGAATGGCGCGACTGCGGCGGAAGCTGGCGAGAAAAATCCCTGCGGTAAACAGAGCCCAGATGCTCAGGTAGAACCCCATTGCTGCCGGTGATGCTTTGCCCATACCCAGGGAGGGGCTGAGAATAATAGCCACCAGGGAGAGCCAGAACAGGCCCAGGGATGAAAAGGTTGTGGCGGCAAAGATGTTGTTTTTCTTCCACGCCATAATTCCTACCATCACTTGTTCCACACCTCCACAGAAGGTGCCCATTCCGACGATCATCGCATCCATGGGGATGAAGCCGGCAAAGTGGAAGTTAAGCAACAGGATGGACATCCCCAGACCGATAAGCCCCAGAGGTACCGGATTGGCGGTGGTATCGCGTATAAGATACGCTGTGCTTTGCTCATCCCCTGCGGTAGCTGAGATGGAATGGACGTCAGCATGAAAGTCCGGGCGGCGTTTCAGGGTCTGTTCCAGCAGGGTCGTCGCCGGCCACTTTACATGAAACGGCTTCACCACGGGGGTTGGTGTGGGCACTTCTGGCTGAATGGAATCTGAACGCATGGATGCCTCCCGCAACAGGATTGGAAAACTGAAGTCTGCCCCAGCGTCTAACGGCTGTAGAAGCTGCGGCAGACTCTATGGTTTACTTTATTTTTACCGCCACCGTTCCCAGCGGGGCAACGTCGCGCTCGAAGACCTCGTTAATCACTTGGGCCAGGCCGGTGTAGATAGCTGCGAAGCCGCAGAAGATCCCTTCGTAGCCGGCGATCACCTTCAGGGCCGCATTGCCGGTGAAGTCCGCGGCGGCAAGGAGGAAGAACAGGATCATCAGGGAGCCGAACACCACCTGGAGGGCACGGTTGAGGCGGAAGGTGCCCAGGAAGAGTACAGCGGTGAACATCCCCCAGCAGGTGAGGTAGAAGCCCATTGCGGTAGGCGAAGAAGCTGCAACCACGCCGGTTTTCGGCAACAGGATCAGCGCCACCAGGGTGAGCCAGAAGAGACCGTAGGAGGTGAATGCAGTGGCCGCGAAGGTGTTGTTCTTTTTCCACTCCATGATTCCGACAATGATCTGTCCCAGACCGCCGTAGAAAACCCCCATCGCCAGGATCATCGCATCGAGGGGGAAGAAACCCGCATTGTGGAGATTGAGAAGCACGGTGGTCATGCCGAAGCCGAGCAGGCCCAGGGGGGCAGGGTTGGCAGTGGTGTCCTGAAGTGACATGTTCTGGTATGCATTACTCATGATCGTTTTCTCCTTTACTTCCTGATTGAAGTCCTGATTAAAGGTTCGTGCTGCATGGTGCAGCATCTCCGGATGGAAACTGGCTAATTCCTTGTATTTAACACACTGGGTGTAGTCATCCGCGCAGTAGTCAATAATCATCCTTATGTCGTGATTGCTGATGTACTCGCAACCGACGTCACAGTAATCTTCGTCTTTGCCGAAAAATGGACATACGATTTTATCCTGCATTGCACTCCCCGCTATTTGTGTGGGTGTTGCTGAAAGGTATTTGCATAGCGTGTGCCAGTTCGAGTTTTATTCGGATAAGTACTCTAATTACGGATACTTATGAATATGTGTTGCTGGGGAAGACCGGATCGGAAGTTTGCATTTGTGCAAAAGATGGATAATACGCAGATGGAATATTCTCGGTGGGTATTAATGGGAAAGTTTATGGATTCTAAGATGTTGCGTTTAAGAAACGGGTTTCAGTAGAACAATAATTGTGTGTTGTTGTATGAATGCTTTTTTGCATAATTGCAAAAGAGCATCAGACGAATTCATCCTTGCTGAGGGCATATTTTTTCAGTTTGCGGTAAATGGTCGCCATGTTCATGCTTTGGATTGGGGCCTTGATTTGCGTATTTGCGCCCGCATCCGGGTAGAGGAATTGCTGCAGGATTTCCACGCCGATACGTCCCTCATCCAGCATGGTCATACACGCCTCGATAATGTTTTCCATCTGACGGATGTTGCCGGGCCAGTCAAAGGCGTATACCAGCTGCATCGCTTCAGGGGTGAGCCCCTTTACCGCAGTGGCGAATTTTTCGTTGTTCTGTTTAATGAAATGAGATATCAGTAGAGGCAGGTCCTGGCGCCGCTCCCGCAAGGGAGGCAGGTGGATGTTGACAACATTGAGGCGGTAGAACAGGTCATCGCGAAAGTTTCCATCCTGCATGGCCTGTTTTAGGTCGGAGTTGGTGGCGGAAATGATACGTGTGTCTACCTTAATGGGGAGGGTATCCCCCAGGCGCATTAATTCGTGCTCCTGCAGAAATCGCAGCAGAGTCTGCTGCACGTTCAAGGGGAGGTTGCCTACCTCGTCCAAAAACAGGGTTCCGCCGCTGGAGGCCTCTAGAATCCCCTTGCGATCCGCATTCGCGCCGGTAAAGGCGCCTTTCTTATACCCGAAGAGTTCACTTTCGAGCACATTCGCGGGCAGGGCACCACAGTTGATGGCCATAAAGCGCTTTTCGTGGCGCGCGGAGATGGCATGGATAGCCTTGGCAATCACCTCTTTGCCGGTGCCCGATTCGCCGGTGATCAGCACTGAGGTATTGCGCAGAGCCACCTTGCGCACAATGTCCATCACCGGTTTCAGTCCCGCAGTGGCGCCGATGATGTGATCGAATGAATTTTCTCCCGCAAGCTTCTCTTTGAGTTCGCGGTTTTCACTTTCCAGTTGATTGGCGTGGAGGGCATTCTTGACCCGATACAACAGTTCCTCGGGTTCAAAGGGTTTGGTGAGCATATCGTACGCCCCTTTGCGCAGCGCCTGGATTGAGGTTTCCACCGTGGCATATGCGGTGATCATGATCACCGGTACATGTTGATCCAGGGCGCGGATCTTCTGCAGCACTTCAAGTCCGTCCATCCCCGGCATTTTGATATCACTGATAACCAGGTCATAACTGCCGGGTTGAAAGGTCTCTATCGCTTTGAAGGGGCTGGTGAAGCTCTCTACCTTATAGC
>JAIVHC010000027.1 GCA_020201305.1 Geobacteraceae bacterium | reverse complement strand
TCAATCCTGTGTCTGTTTGACTCCGGAGCGATGAATCCCGCCTGGCACCTGGTACTGGGCGGCCTTGCTTTCGGTACGGTGTTCCTGGCTACAGATCACTCCTCGGCAGCGATGACCGTCAGAGGTCAGTGGATCTACGGCCTGCTCATCGGCTCTCTGGTAGTGCTGGTGCGCGTATTCAATCCCACCATGCCCGAGTGCGTCGGAATGATCATCCTGTTCGGCAACGTTGCTGCACCGCTGATTGATCGCCTTGTCGTGAACGCACATATCAAGAAAAGGATGTTGCGCCATGTCTAATGACTCAATTCTAAAAACATTTCTAGTCGTGTTTCTACTGTGCCTGGTCTGCTCTGTACTCGTGTGCATGGCCGCGCTGGTACGCATCGACCGGGAAGCATATAATCAGTTGCTTGAAACCCGTTCCACGGTTCTTGCCGCGGGCGGCTATGAAGAGCAACTAGCCGAAGGTGCCTCGGAAGAGGAGCTTTTCAGCAACTTTGAAATGAAGATGGTAAACATCAACACCGGTGAGTTTACCGATGAGATCAATGCGGAAGAGTTCAATCCCAAGGATGTTCGGGATAATCCGGATATGATGGTTGAGATTCCTGTCGCATCGGATGTTGCCGACATCAAAGAGCGCCCCAAGTTTGCGCGCGTGTTCATCGACAATAGCAAGGGTCAGGTTGTACTCCCCATCAACGGTCCCGGCATGTGGGGCATGATGTATGCCTACATCGGGGTACAGAATGACGGAAACACTGTCACCGGACTGAAATTCTATCAGCATTCCGAAACTCCGGGCCTCGGTGCGGAAATCCAAAGTGCTAAATTCCGCAAGCAGTGGGAAGGCAAGAAGCTGTATAACGATTCCGGCAGCATCGCTATTGATGTGGTAAAAAATGGGAAGTTCGACCCCAGTGCCGCCGATGCGCAGCACACTATTGACGGACTCGCAGGTGCCACCATTACCGGTGATCTGGTTGGAGATCTAGTCAAGTACTGGTTCAGTGACCACGGTTACGGGAAATTCCTGGCTAACTACACCAAAAGCAAGGAGTAAACATTATGTCTAAAGCTAAAGACGCCTTGATGGATCCGTTGTTTAACAACAATCCCATAGCCCTGCAGATCCTGGGTATCTGCTCGGCACTGGCGGTCACCAATAAAATGTCCACGGCACTGACCATGTCGATTGCGGTTATTCTGGTAATTTCGTGTTCCAATGCCGCCATCAGTGCCATTCGTAATCACATCCCCAACAGTGTGCGCATCATTGTGCAGATGACCATCATTGCAACCCTGGTTATCATTGTAGATCAGATGCTCAAGGCGTACGCCTACGAAATGAGTAAACAGCTTTCCGTATATGTGGGTCTCATCATAACCAACTGTATTATCATGGGGCGCGCTGAAGCATATGCCACCAAAAACCCGGTATATGAAAGCCTGATGGATGGAATCGGCAACGGCCTGGGGTACGCCCTGATCCTGCTGATTGTGGGTTTTATCCGCGAACTGTTCGGTTCCGGGTCATTCTTCGGCCTTACCATCCTGAACCCGACCAACAACGATGGCTGGTACGTCACCAACGGTCTGATGCTGCTGGCGCCGAGTGCCTTCTTTCTGATCGGCTTCATCATCTGGGCACTGCGCACCTGGAAGCCTGAACTCCAAGAATAGGATAAAACGTCATGGCACATTATTTTTCTATATTTTTTGATTCTGTTTTTGTCGACAACATCGCCCTGACTTTTTTCCTGGGCATGTGTACCTTTATTGCGGTGTCGAAAAAGGTCAATACCGCAATTATGCTGGGTGTCGCTGTTGTCGTGGTTGAGCTTATTACCGTCCCGGTAAACAACATCCTCTACAACGTGCTCCTCAAGGAGGGGGCGTTGGCGTGGGCTGGATTCCCCGAACTCGATCTGAGTTTTCTGGGTCTGATAACCTATATCAGTGTTATCGCTGCTATTGTGCAGATTCTGGAGATGGTGCTGGATAAGTACTTCCCTGCACTCTACAACGCCCTGGGTATTTTCCTCCCTCTACTTACGGTTAACTGCGCCATCCTGGGTGCTTCCCTGTTCATGGTAGAGCGCGACTACAACTTTGGCGAGAGTACGGTGTACGGCATCGGGGTTGGAGTCGGCTTTGCCATCGCTATTTCTCTTCTTGCCGGCATTCGGGAGAAAATCGTCTACAGTGATATCCCGAAAGGGCTGCAGGGCGTCGGCATGACCTTTATCGTGGTTGGTCTGATGGCGATGTCATTTCAGGCTTTCTCCGGCTTACAGTTTTAATGCAGTAATAATCTGAATAAAGGATTGATACTATGAACTTGATAATAGTCGGATCCACCATGTTTACCGGGATCATCCTTGCGCTGGTTGCCCTTATTCTGGCAGCACGCAAGCAACTGGTCCCTAGTGGTGAGATCCAATTTGAAATTAATGATGACCCCGAGTTGACCATCACTACCAAACCCGGGGGCAAGCTTCTCGGTGCCCTGGCTGAGAAAGGGATTTTCATTCCTTCTGCGTGTGGTGGCGGCGGTACCTGCGGGCAGTGCCACGTACATGTGTATGAGGGTGGCGGCGAGATTCTCCCCACCGAAACCAGTGTTATCTCCAAGCGCGAGGCGCGCGAAGGTTTGCGTCTTGCGTGTCAGGTAGGGGTCAAGCAGGACATGAAACTCGGCGTTGCGCCTGAGATCTTCAACGTCAAAAAGTGGGAATGTACCGTGCGCCACAATAAAGGAGTTGCTACCTTTATCAAGGAATCCGTCTTTGAATTGCCCGAAGGGGAGAACTGCGATTTCCGCGCCGGTGGTTACATCCAGATTGAAGCACCGCCCCATGAGCTCTCCTACTCGGAATTCGATATTGAAGACGAGTACAAGGCTGACTGGGATCAGTTCGATCTGTGGCGCTTCAAGTCCGTGGTTAAGGAACCCATCATGCGGGCGTATTCCATGGCCAACTACCCGGACGAAAAGGGCATTATCATGCTCAACGTGCGTGTATGTCCGCCGCCGCCCAATGCTCCTGATGCACCTCCGGGGCAGATGTCCTCGTACATCTTCAACCTCAAGCCCGGTGACAAGGTCACCATTTCCGGTCCCTACGGCGAGTTCTATGCCCGCGATACGGATAACGAGATGGTCTTCATCGGGGGTGGTGCCGGCATGGCGCCGATGCGTTCCCACATCTGGGATCAGCTCCTGCGCCTCAATACCAAGCGTAAGATCACCTACTGGTATGGCGCGCGTAGCCTCAAAGAGATGTTCTATGTGGATGAGCTCAACGAGCTGCAGGAGAAATTCCCCAACTTCAGTTGGTACGTTGCCCTTTCCGATCCATTGCCGGAAGACAACTGGGATGGGCCCACAGGTTTTATCCATACCGTTCTCTACGACATGTACATCAAGGATCATGAGGCTCCCGAAGATTGCGAGTACTACATGTGTGGTCCTCCCATGATGGCCAACGCGGTAACCAACTTGCTCATTGAGCAGGGCGTTGAGCGTGAAAACATCATGTTTGACGACTTTGGTGGTTAATTTTAGTATTTATTTCAGGTGTAAAGCCGGGGCGCTTGTCCCGGCTTTAGCTTTACACCAGCTGAAATGCAGTTCTTGCTTGAGGAGGAAAACATGCCCTACGGACAGGCGAAACAGATCCTCGGATATGCGCGCGACTTTCATCGTTTTGCGCGAGACTATTTTCAACAGCTATCCGACAGCAGCCAGAAACCGCGCATGAAAATGCTGCTTGATTACATGGCACGCCATGAAGAACATCTGGATGAAGTGTTGAAAGAGTACGAAACCAGCACCAAAAATAAAGCCATGGAGGCCTGGTTTCAGTTCTCCAGCGAATGCTCAACCTTCAAGCCGGTAAAAAATATCTCCTATACAGACGAACTTACAGTGAATGAGGTATTAGAGATCGCGGCACAGATTGATCAGTGCCTGATTGACTCGTATAACACGGTTATCAATCGTACCTCTAATCCCGAGGTGCGGGAATTGTTTCAGAATCTGCTTGAAATGGAAGAGCAGGAGAAGCATACCCGTGCCCGCACTGCGTTGGGTCTGATGGATATGTAATTGATCCTGCACATCCGCATGGAAATCGTGCTAAAATGGCCGCGTCATTTGACGTGGCCATTTTTTTATCCAACCTGCAGGAGCACACATGAAACGTCCCCTCATAGCACTGGTTCTTCTGTTGCTTGCCACAATATTCCTGCCGCGTATCTTCAATCCTGAAAATGATACCGCCCCGAAACAAAACCCGGCCCCGTTCACAATCTCCGGGCGTACCATGGGAACTTCCTACCATGTAAGCGTGATCCCTGGAACCGATGCAAAGGTTAATTCCGACGCCCTGCAGCAACATATCGATACACGCCTGCAGGAGATAAATCAGCGCATGAGCACCTATATTAAAGACTCGGAGCTGAGCCGCATCAATCAGGCAAAGGCCAACACCTGGGTAGAGGTAAGTGCAGAGACCGCTCAGGTAATCAGCACTGCGCAGAAGATCAGTGCGCAGACCGGGGGAGCGTTCGACATCAGCGTCGGCAGCCTGGTCAACCTGTGGGGATTCGGCCCGGAAATACACCTGTATGCAGTACCGGAGGAAGACATAATCGAAACGATCCTTGCGCAATCCGGACATACGAACATGGAAGTTAAAAGCACACCTCCAAAGGTGAAAAAACATTTCGCTTCCATGTATCTGGATCTGTCAGGCATTGCTAAAGGATATGCAGTAGATCAGATTGCGGAATTGCTGGTACAGCAGGGGTATCCCAATCATCTGGTGGAGATCGGGGGGGAGATACGCACCGGAGGGCAAAAAGGGGCGGAAAATCCCTGGAATATCGGCATAGAGCGGCCCCAGAGCGAAGGACGCAGCGTACACAAGGTTATCCATACCTCCAGCACTACGGCGATGGCAACTTCAGGGGATTATCGCAATTACTTCGAACATCAGGGCAGGCGCTACTCCCACACCATTGACCCAACCACGGGATATCCCATTTCGCACAAGCTCGCCGCCGTATCGGTGCTGCATGAATCCTGCATGCTTGCCGATGCGTACGCCACTGCGTTTATGGTGATGGGACCGGAACAAAGCATGGATTTTGCCCGCGAGCATGAAGTCGCCATCTACATGCTGGTGAAGGGCGAGCATGGATTTATCTCCATCAGCAGTCCGGCATTTGAAAATTTCATTTCATCCCGACAGAGAAAATGATAGCGTAAATCTGATTGCAGACGAACAACGCACGGTGCATACTCGGCATGCAGTAAAAATAACAGAATACCGCCTGTATACAATGCACCACTCATTATAATCCGAGACCAACAGAGGTTTAAACAATGCTTAAATTATTCATCCCGGCCCTGGCCGTGTTTATGCTCGCTTTTGCGGGACTCTCCATCGGCATAATGTTCAAACGTAAAGGGATAACCGCCACCTGCAGTAGCAGCGAAGGTGCGAAACTCGCCGGAATCAGCTGTAGCTGCGGACGCGAGGAAGGTGAAGAAGGGGTTCAATGTGACAACGATTTTGCGGTAGAGGTGATATGTAAGGGGTTCAATGTGACAACGATTTTGCGGTAGAGGTGATATGTCCGGAGGAAGATCCGGAGGGGTATGCAGAATTAATGCAGCAAGTCAAAAACCGGGGTTAAGCTTTGGCAGGTTAAGGGTGCTCTGCTGATTGCGCTACATCATGAACTATCCTGAGAGGGTGATTGGGCCTCGTTCTGCTCTTCGTGACACGGGCCGGAAGAAAAAACCACGCGGTTGCGCCCCTGTTCCTTTGCTGCGTACAGAGCTTCATCGGCGCGCGCCACCATTTTTACTTCATCCTCCATATCAGGACATAAGGTACTCACCCCGATGCTTACCGTAATCATCACATCCGGATATTTGCCTTTGGGGTCAGCCGGCACCAGGGTGCGCCCTTCAATCCACTCACGCAAACGCTCTGCAAGGACTACAGCGCCTTCGTTCCCGGTGTAAGGGAGCAAAACTACGATCTCCTCACCGCCGTAACGGAACACATAGTCAAAATCACGCACCGATCCCTGAATCAGCTTGCCCAGAGAGCGCAACACCTCATCCCCGAGTTGATGCCCGTAGGTGTCGTTAAAATTTTTGAAATGATCCACGTCCATAAGCAGGACTGAGAGATCAAGAACATAGCGCCGTGCTTTGGCTGCTTCCTGGGATAGACATTTATCCAGGTGGCGGCGGTTATAAATTCCCATAAGCGGATCGGTAATGTTCTCGCGTTCGAGGTGGCAGAGCCGCCGTACATCGTCAGCCGTACGCGCGGACAGAATGCACACCACGAGGACGAAAATCGCCCCGGAACAGAATATCGCCGGTACTACCATATCCGCCCAGGCTTCAGCCCGGCCCCAGAACATCCACGCATATACCAGATATCCGGCAAAGAAAAACGTGATCAGGCCGGAGAGAAACGACCACGCCATCCGGATCATGCTATTGGGCAGGCGCCGATACAGATGGCGAATGGGGGCAAGGGAAAATATAAATATTACCGCTCCGGTTAAAACCAGAAAATTTGCCAGCACTCCCACGCTATTTCCCTCCCTTTTGTTGCCATTTTGCTACTATAAGCTACGTAAAAACGCCGTACTCTTCTGTCTATAACGCCAAATCACCATAAAGCCACCACGAAGCGCTTAAGAATCATATCTGGTTTGCATTCGGGGGATATTTTTGCAATAATCCTGCCATTGAGCAGAGTAGAACAATGTTTGTTATTTTCCCTTAAATGGGCACTTTCACACCTATACCGTCGAAACAGGAGAAAGATATGAGCTCCAAAGTACCCGCAAGTGAACTGCACACCCGCATGCAGGCAGTACGCAAACGTATGGATATGGATCACCCCGAATGGG
>JAIVHC010000315.1 GCA_020201305.1 Geobacteraceae bacterium | reverse complement strand
AAATAAGCATGTGATTGTGTGCCGGAACTCAGATCAGTCCTCCCTGTATGCCCAGCAGGGTTAACCCACTTATGCAGAGCCACAATGCTGTACCTTGGATGAAGGTGCGGGGACCAACCTTACGCAGCAGTTCGCGGGTGAGGGCGGTGCCGACAAAGAACAGGCTTAGAACCAGGAGTTGTTTTGCGCTGGTGCTGATCCAACTCCAAACTGGTTGAGCCTGGGGCAACAGAGTGTGGATCGCCGCTGCAGCAATGAACAGCAGGATAAACATGGGGATGCGCGTGCGGCTTTTGCTGCGATTGAGGCTGCTGGCAGCAAAGGCCACAGGGACAATCCACAAGGCGCGGGTCAGTTTTACTGTGGTGGCGTGTTCAAGCGCAGCGTTGCCATAGCTGGCGGCGGCGCCCACCACGCTGCTGGTGTCGTGGATCGCCATCCCGGCCCAGGTGCCGAACTGATTCTGTCCCATATGGAGGAGATGCCCCACCACGGGGAACAAAACCAGGGCAACGGCGTTGAGGGTGAACACCGTAGCGAGGGCGATGGCGGATTCGTCGTCTTCGGCCTGTATCGTTGGTGCAATAGCGGCGATAGCGCTACCGCCACAGATGGCGGTGCCGCATGCTACGAGCAGGCTGGTGTGTTTGGGGATATGCAGCATGCGCCCAAACATAATGCCCAGCCCCAGGGTTAGCAGGATACCTGCCAGGGTTACGCCGAATGATGCGCGCCCTACGGTCCATACCTGCTGCAGAGGCAGGCCGAAGCCAAGTCCGACTACGGCGCTTTGCAGAAGTATTTTGCTCGCTTGTGCGCTGTAGCGCGGCCAGGGATTTATTCCTATGAGCCCGAAAACAATCCCGACTCCGAGAGCAAGGGCGGGGCTGATCCCCGGGACGAGGCAGAAAGCAATTCCGGTGACATATATCGCTTTTGCGTAGCGGTGGGTGAACGTTGTGTGCATATAATCCCCCTCGTGTGTGGATAGAAAAAGCAAACGATGGGTTGACTTTAGCACCCGTATTATATAAATAAAAATCGATAATTTTTGATAAAAACATCAATTTTATTTATGTGAGAGCGGGGGCACCCCGCCTGGGAGATCAATCCATGCTGACTCTGAGACGGCTGGAAATATTTGTGCAGGTAGCAGAGTGCGGGCATGTAACTACGGCAGCACAGCGAGTTGGCCTTACCCAGGCGGCGGTGAGTATGGCGCTGGCGCAACTGGAAGAGTATCACGGCAGCGCATTGTTTCACCGCAGCGGGCGCACCCTATATCTGAATGAAAAGGGGAGGATGGTTCTGCCTCGGGCGCGCGAGATCCTGCGCCAGGTTGAATCATTGCGCCGCATGCTGGATACCTCATGGGATGAACCTGTAGGTCAGCTGCGGATTGGAG
>JAIVHC010000192.1:6001-7677 GCA_020201305.1 Geobacteraceae bacterium | reverse complement strand
GTTGTATCCCAAGCAATTTTTACCCCTGACCTCTGAGCACACCATGTTACAGGAGACTCTGATGCGCCTCGACGGGTTGAATGTGGCACCCCCTAGCGTGATCTGCAATGAAGAACATCGTTTTCTGGTGGCCGAGCAGTTGCGGACCCTAGGTCTTGGAGATGCCACCATAGTGCTTGAACCGGAAGGACGTAACACTGCGCCGGCTGTGGCCCTTGCAGCGCTGCAGTGCCTGGAACGGATGCGCCACCTCGAACGTAACAGCGCAGATGACAATACGGATCTGGACGATGATCCGCTGATGCTGGTGTTGCCTGCAGATCATCATATCGCGGATGCCGCTGCATTTCAGGCGGCGATTAAGCAGGCTTTGCCTGCCGCCCGGGGCGGACGTCTGGTAACATTCGGTATTACTCCGCATCGTCCGGAGAGCGGTTACGGCTACATTGAGCATGGCGATGCCCTCGCTGGCGGAGAAGGTGACGCGGGCGACGTATTTTACATTAAGGGCTTTACCGAAAAGCCAGCGACAGAAGTGGCGCAACGCTTTATAGAGCAGGGCACCCATCTGTGGAATGCGGGCATATTTATGTTCCGCGCCGGGGTTTTTCTTGCAGAATTACGTCATCTTGCACCCGAGATTTTCTCATGGTGTGACCAGGCGATGGCCGGGGCCGAGCGTGATCTCGATTTTATCCGTCCCAATGCAGCGTTGTTTGGTGCCAACCCCTCAATCTCCATCGACCATGCGATTATGGAACATACCGCGCGCGGAGCCGTGGTGCCGCTCGATGCCGGGTGGAGCGATATCGGTTCCTGGGACGCGCTGGGAGAGTTGAGCCCTGCAGATGAGGCTGGCAACGTGATCAGCGGCGATGTGATTGAAATAGATACACGCAATTGCATGTTGCGCTCCGAAGGGCGCCTGATTGCAGCGGTAGGGCTTGAAGATGTGATTGTAGTTGAAACGGCAGATGCGGTCCTGGTGTCACAGCGGGATCAGGTACAAAAAGTGCGTGAAGTTGTTGCTGAACTTGAACAGCAGGGACGGAGCGAGTCAAAACAACACCGCCGCGTGTACCGCCCGTGGGGGTACTATGATTGCATGGAGCTGGGGGAGCGCTATCAGGTGAAGCGCATCACCCTCAAACCGGGTACGAGCATCTCTCTGCAGCAGCATCACCATCGCGCTGAGCACTGGGTAGTGGTATCCGGGACGGCAAAGGTAACCTGTGGGGATAAAGTGAGTATGATAACGGAAAATCAATCCACTTATATCCCTGTAGGGGAGATTCATCGCCTCGAAAATCCCGGCCTCATAGCACTCGAACTTATAGAGGTACAGTCTGGCAGTTACCTAGGTGAAGATGATATTGTGCGCCTTCAGGATGATTACAATCGTTAAACATCATGCTGAGCACCGGGGGGAATACGCGCTTGACGCCAGGAGCACAGTTCAGGTATAAGACCGGTATGTAAGTAGAAATCAAACCATGTTCTATACGAGGAGGAAACATGCATCTGGTTGATCAGATTAAGACTAAAGCGCGTTCAAGTAAACAGACTGTTGTTCTGCCCGAGAGCTACGATGACCGCATGATTGAAGCCGCAGGGAAGATTGTCGCTGATGGCCTGGCGGATATTGTTCTGCTGGGGAAGGTTGATGCCCTTCAGAC
>JAIVHC010000192.1:0-5924 GCA_020201305.1 Geobacteraceae bacterium | reverse complement strand
GGCGATGTATTGCGCGCCGCTTTTCAGGTGATAGGTACTGCCGAAGGGATGAAGACGGTTTCATCTGTGTTTCTGATGGTAACCAAGAACCCCGACTTTGGCGAGAACGGTACTCTGCTGTTTGCCGACTGTGCGGTTAATCCCAATCCCGGAGCGCAGGCGCTCGCGGAGATTGCCATTGCCACAGCGGGAAGTTGTCGGAGCTTTCTCGGTGTAGAGCCTAAGGTAGGGATGCTTTCATTTTCCACCAAGGGGAGTGCCAAACATTCCGACGCGGACAAGGTGCTTGAGGCTCTGAGTATTGCGCAGAAGATGCAGCCGGAACTGCAGATAGACGGTGAACTTCAGGCCGATGCGGCTCTGCTGCCCAAGGTGGGAGCAAAAAAAGCCCCCGAATCCAAGGTGGCCGGGCAGGCGAACACCCTGATATTCCCCGATCTGGATGCGGGTAATATCGCCTACAAGCTGGTAGAGCGCGTTGCTGGTGCTGAGGCTGTAGGCCCCATCATCCAGGGGCTGGCCAAGCCGGTAAATGACCTGTCACGTGGTTGCAGCGTGGACGATATTGTGAATGTAGCCGCAATTACTGCGGTACAGGCACAGGGATAAGGTACAAGGTACAAGGTACAAGGTACAAAAAGGCCCGCTGTTCATAAGTTGAACAGCGGGCCTTTTTGGGTTCGCTCAGTTTGACGTTTTACGGTTTGTATTCAGGGTCGGTGAAGGTGTAGGTGAATTCCATGTGGTTGGTGTAGGTGTTATCCAGGATGGCTACTACATCTTCAACAAAGACCAGTTCTTCGTTGGTGGGGATGACAAATACCTTTACCTTTGATTCAGGAGTGGTTATGTCGGTTTCTCCATGCTTGCTTAAGGTTTTGAGGTTCTTTTCCCTGTCGAGATCTATTCCCATAAACTCAAGGCCTTCAAGGGCCTTTTCTCTGATTATTCCGGCATTTTCACCTACTCCGGCGGTAAACACCACCGCATCCACTCCGCCAAGGGCTGCCGCATATGCGCCGATGTATTTTTTTATGCGGTATGCCTCGATTTCCAGCGCAAGTTTGCAGCGGTAGTCACCTTTACCCGCTTTCTCAATTACATCACGGCGGTCGGTGTAGCGTCCGGTAATGCCGAGAAGCCCGGACTTTTTGTTGAGAAGAGAGTCAATTTCACGCGGGTTGCAGCCCTCCTGATCCATGATGAAGGGAGGAATAGCGGGATCAATGTCACCGCACCTGGTACCCATCATCGCCCCTTCAAGGGGTGTGAGCCCCATGGAGGTGTCTACCGACTCCCCGTTTTTGATAGCGCTGTGGGATACCCCGTTGCCAATGTGCAGGGTGATGATTTTACTCTCGCTCAGCGGTTTACCCAGGTTGATGGCGGCGCGTTTGGATACATACAGATGGCTGGTGCCGTGGAAACCGTAACGCCGCACGCCGTATTCCTGATACCATTCGTAGGGGAGGGCGTAGGTAAAAGCGTAATCGGGCATGGTCTGGTGGAATGCGGTATCAAAAATGGCGATGTGGGGAACATCGGGAAGAACGGCCTGCGCAGCTTCGATGCCGGAAATGTTGGGCGGATTGTGGAGCGGGGCGAGATGCTGCACACTTTTTATCGCGTCGAGTACTTCCTTGTCTATGGCAACGGAACGGGTGAACTTCTCCCCACCGTGGACCACACGGTGCCCAACGGCAGAAATTTCATCCATGTCCTTGACTACTCCATGTTCATGATGCAGCAGGGTGGATATGATCAGATTTATAGCGGTTCGATGATCCGGACATTCGGATTCCTCTTTATACGTCTCCTTGCCCGGGACCTCATGGGATATGAACGAATCACCGATAGTGACACGTTCCACCATGCCCTTAGCAATCACGCAACGCTCATCCCAGTTGAAAAGCTGATACTTTACTGACGAGCTGCCGCAGTTTAAAGCCAGAATATCCATAGCCGGTACTCCTCCTTGGAAAAGAAAAAACAGAAAGGCAGAAAAATAGTGTTTTAAAATCTGTACTATTTTTTGCTTAAATCGTTAACTATTTGTTTTAAAGAAGAAAAAACAGAATTGCAGTGACCAAGAATAGCCAATGTAATCCTGATGTGCAAGTTTTTTGTTTGCTTTTAGTATGGCTAAACAATCAGCGTATTATTTTGTTTCGGGGTTAATGAAGGTAAAAAAAATCAGTGTTATGGAAGGGAGGGACTGTGCTCTTCACAGGGGTATAAAACAAAAAATGGGGCACAGCCCGGGGGCAGACTGTGCCTGTATATTATTTGTTTGTGCTGCTGGCAACAGGTGCTTCAGCTTCACTGATGCTGAATTCAGCGAAGTCATCAGGTAAGTCATGAAACACTGCGCTGAACGGAATTGACTCACCGGGCTGGACGGAAACGTTGGATAGCCCGGCACCGAGCTTGTTGTTCATGCGCTCCTGCAGGCTCTCCCATGGTTCGGAGCGGAGCTCTTCTTTGCTGATAGGATTGCCACAAAAGGACGTGATGCTCCTGAGGACCTTGCCATCAGAGGCGTAGAGTGTAGCCTCAATCGCGATTTCTCCCTGGGGTTGATCGCTGATGTTGACAACGCTGCCATTGATCACAAACAGAGAACCAATGTGGTCGTTGGTGATGTAGAAGTTGTCTCCACTGCGTATGCTGATGGATGGTCCTGCTGGATCAGGCTGGGGGTTGAGAAGCTGGTTGATCTGCTCCTCGGCCTTGTCTATAAGCTGTGGCATGCTGGTGATTCCGTGGGTGACAAAATAATACGCGTAAATACCTGCGCCGCACAGGATAATAAGAAGCACAACCAGGAGCAGTTTTGAGCTTTTTCTCTTGGGCTTCCGTTTTGCCTTTTTGGACACCCCGGGAGGAAGGTCGGATTCCAGGTCCTGCGCAGGAAGATCTTCTGCCTGTTCGGAAGTGCCTGCACTTTTTTCATCTTCTTCCAGAGGTTCAAAGATAAACTCGTTGGGGTCGCTATCCGTTGTCTGCTCGGATTCTGCTCCGGAAGTTGCCGGACTCGGTGTAGAGGTTCTTTCGGTCCCGGGTGTGTCAAGGCTGAATTCTGCAGGGTTGGTCCAGAAATCCTCCTCTTCCTGATCCTGATCCGCAGGGCTATCTAAAGAAAAGTCCGGTTGCGAAGCGGGGGCTTCAAAAGGTGAATCAAAGGAGACGTCAGAGGGCTGTGCATATGTATTGTCTGCAAAAGCATCTGGTGCTGTTGCTGAGTATTGGCTATCCCCTGAGCCTTGGTTGGGGCTGGTGCGTGTTTTCGCCGGTGCTTGAGTATTTAAAAAAGCCTCCCCGAGATCAGAGAGGGAGTCAACGGGAAAAACGTTGCCGCAGCGGATACACCGAACTCGCGCTTCACCGTTCTGGAGCCGTGCAGAATCGAATCTGTATGTGGTTTCGCATTGTTCACACTGGATAATCATATGTAGTAACAGCCTCCAAATGGGGGTCAGGGTTTATCTGCTTTTATTGTATGTGCACGCCCTGGCGGGCCAGAGCTCAAGGGGCGAGGCGAGTAATCTCCGATTTCGGCTCCCGGATTCAGATGGTGTATATCTGCCCGAGGTGGCGATATTTACCCGCAAGATCAAGACCGTAGCCTACAACAAACTTATCTGCGGTTTCCATCCCCACGTAGTCTGCGCCAATAGGGACTTTACGCCGTTCTTTTTTATCCAACAGGACGCAGAGGCGTAACGAAGCCGGATTGCGTTTATTTAAAAGTCTGCACAGAGCTGTAAGGGTATGCCCACTGTCAAGGATATCCTCAACTATAATAACATGTTTGCCTGCAATGTCGCTATGTGGATCCAGAGCGATTTCGACATCGCCGTTTGAACGGGTGTTGTTGTAATAACTTGCAGCCTGAATGAACTCAAGGGTTACCGGAATGCTGATATTGCGGAGCAGATCCGCGGCAAATATGAAAGCTCCTTTCAGTACCACTGCAGCAACGATTTCGTGCCCTGCGTAGTCACTGCTGATCTCTGCTCCAAGACGCGCAACTTCAGTGGCAATATGTTCTTTCGAATAGAGTAGTTCCATGGTAATTATGAGCTTTTGAGATGAGAAAGTGAGGTGCATTTAAAATGGCGTAAATACCCAGCAACTCTATAGCAAGCAGAGGTGCTTTTGTCAATTTATCTGCGCAGGTATCCAGGGCTTTTGAAATGCGGTTGCCCTGGGTGTGGCAGTGGTTAATTTTACTTTTGCCTGGTTTTATGCGAATATCAGGGTACTTATAAAATGAGAGTAAAATATAAACAGGAGAACTAATCTATGGAATGGCGCGACCAGCTGAAATCGTTTGTTAATAGTATTGAACGTCTGGAGAAGTATGTAAATCTTACCGATGGAGAGCGTGAAATCCTCGAAAGCAACAAAACCGTATGGGGAACAACGCCGTATTTTGCTTCCCTGATGGATCCGGATGACCCCGAGTGTCCGATCCGCAAGCAGGTGATCCCTTCCAAACTTGAGATGCAGAATAAATTCGGTATGGAAGACTATCTGGTGTGGAAAGAAAACCGCGCCACCGAGGAAGTGCGTCCTGACAGTATTGCGCGCCAGTACAAGGATCGCGTAGCGTTTACTGTCACCCAGGGGTGTGGCATTTACTGCCGTCACTGTTTCCGCAAAGAACTGGTGGTCGACCGCAGCATGAAGCTCGATTTCAACGTCGATGATGGATTGAAATGGATTTCAGAGCACCCGGAGGTGCGCGATATACTTATCACCGGCGGCGATCCGTTTCTACTTGAGAATGACAAGATCGAGTACCTGATCCGCAAACTGCGCGAGATGCCGCATATCGAGATGATTCGTTTTGGCTCTCGCACCCCGGTTGTTCTGCCTCAGCGCATTGACGAGGGCTTGAAAAAGGTTCTCGGAGGCTACCACAAGGTACCCATCTGGCTTAATACCCAGTGCAATCACCCCAAGGAGATCACCGAAGAGACTGCCAGAGCCGTGTACGATCTGATGCAGTGTGGGGTTAATGTAGGCAATCAGGCCGTGCTCCTGAAGGGTATTAATGACAATGTGCCGGTATTTCGTGAGCTGCATCAGAAATTGCTGCGTATTCGCATTCGTCCGTATTATGTATTCTACTGTGAACCAGCCCCCGGGATTGACCACTTCCGTACTCCGATTGAGAAGGGAGCCGAGTTGATTCGCGATGCGCTGCGCGGGCATACCACCGGTCTGGCCCAGCCCATGTACGTGCTGGCCACCAATATCGGCAAAATTCCTCTGATGCCCGATTATTATATTGTCGAACGCGGAGAAGAGGAGTATACCCTGCGCAATCATAAGGGCGAGACCACCAAGATACCGGTGATCCCGGAATAGATGGCTTAAAAAATAACCGCCCGGCAGTGCATGAAATTAAGTGCTTCATTGCATGTATGACGCCTGTTTAGCTTGGTGGGAAAACACGATGGTCCGTGTTATGTGCCTTCCGCTACAAGCACGTAACGCGGACCTTTTTGTGTTCGTTGCGCATAACCTCTGTGCCACAGGTATGACTGCGTACAAACCCATGCTCAACAGCTACCTGACATCAACACCTAACCCTTCAGTGGATGAATCCCGTTTATGGACAATGTTACACCTGCACCGGATACTGCCGACTCCAGACAGGCTCTGCTGTGTCTGGGATGGCGCGAGTGGCTCAGCCTTCCTGAACTCGGGATCGAGCGCATAAAGGCTAAAGTTGATACCGGGGCGCGAACCTCGGCACTTCATGCATTTTTTATTGAACCTTTTACCTCCCCTGCCGGGGTGAAGATGGTGCGCTTCGGCATTCATCCCCGCCAGCGTGACACAAAATCTGAAGTTATCTGTGTTTTGCCCCTAAAGGATGAGCGTCCGGTTACCGATTCGGGCGGACACCGTGA
>JAIVHC010000141.1 GCA_020201305.1 Geobacteraceae bacterium | reverse complement strand
GCGTTGTTGTTGGCCAATTTTTTGTGCCGCCATCATTAACAGTCTGCGTTTCTGTGCGCAGGTGAGACGTTGCATGCAGCGTCTCTACAGACGCATCTTACTCTTCGGCATCCAAGAGGCGTTGCAGCATCTCGTCCTGGCGCTGGAGGAGTTCGTAGGCACAGGTTGTATCCCCGGCATCGAGGGCGGAGCGGATCTGCTGCTGGAGCTCGCGCGTGTTTTCCACCTCTTTGTGCATGAAATCCAGGGTGCGGTTTACTTCTCCGGCCATCCCTTCGAGGCAGTCATTACTGCGCAGTTTCACCCGCGGCAGGAGAGAACCGGCGCGCACGCGCTCGAGGGTGCGTTCGATATTATACAACGGCCCGGCAATCTTCTGCGGCAGGAACAGCGCCAGGGCAACGCCGCCAAGGAGGCTAACACCCACACCGGAAAGCACCACCGGTAGGAGCAGATCACTCACGCGGCGCAGCTTGATATGTGCATCGTAGAAGGTGGAAATGGTTTCGTGGCGCGCATAAAAATACAGCACCAGCGCCGCCACCAGCGCGCTTAACAGCACAACCCCGAAAATGCGCCACAACAACCAGCGCTGGAATTCGCCCTTTACTTTTACATTGAGATGTTTGCGCTTATATTTGGGATGTTCTGCTTTAGTGTTCATACCAATACTCCGGATTAGGTGCTTAAATTGATGATTTTTCAAAACTTAGAATATGGCTAAGCAAAAATTTCGTCCTACAAGGTCAGGTGGTTTTTCAGGGGCGAAGGCATACATCAGGTATGTCGAGGTCCTGAAAAACCAGCGTAACGCCGTAGGGAGGATTTTTTGCGACGCCATATTAGTATTCATCGTGACATGCCTTACACAGCTCCTGTTTGGTGGCGAAACGCAGGCGGTAGAAGTCGTTGCCGCCATGAGACACATGACAGGTCATACAGCTGATGCGCCCATCGGCGAGAAGGGGCAATTCAGACGAGACATCCATCCCCTCACCGGGAACAATATCCACCGGATGGGACATGGGGCCGAAAAAATCACCATGGCAGGGGCGGCACGATTCGTAGTTGGTAAAATAGCCTCCCGCGAGATCAGAGTGGAAGCCGGTACCACCGCTTTTCCGGGTGCTGTTTTGCGCACCTGAACCAGTTTTTTCACTGAGGAGGTGAGATGGCACCTCAACCCCCGGCTTCAGCGCGCCGACCGAAAGGGTTACGGGTTGATTGGCCGCAACACTGAGGAAATAGCACACCTCACCATCACATTTGCCCTGATACACCCCTATATCGGCATGTAGTTCACACTGGTGCTCAACCTCCGTCGCATCCGCTTGTTCATGAGGCGCAAGCTGCGCCGGGATAAATACATGCATGGGTGAGCGCTGTTTTACCCCATCCACGTTTGCACTGGCAAACTCAAGTTCGTAACGCGTGTTGCTGCGCA
>JAIVHC010000140.1 GCA_020201305.1 Geobacteraceae bacterium | reverse complement strand
GGAACTGTTGCGCACGCGGATGGTCTCGCCCAGACGCCCGTCCTCCAGGGCAGTGCCCGTCGCTTCAATGCGCATGGGGCCACGTTCGGCAATGATCTTAACATAGGCACGGCGCTCGATAACCACAGGTGGCTGCAGATGGCGCCGCTCGATAGGATCACCGCCACGCACACTGCGACTCAGTTCCATCCCTACTGCTTCTGCAAGGGAAAATACCGGCTCATCGGTATCGGTGATATCGCAGCGCACCAGGTCTACATCATCGGGCTGAATTTTGCTTCCGCGCCGGATACGCGAACTTGCCACCACGACATCGCCTTCTGCCGACATCCTGCCGCGAATAGTGAGGTTGTTAACCACGCGTCCGTCAACGCGGTAAATCAGGGTCATGCTCCGGCTGCTGAACAGATTATCCGCTGCAGGGATAACCTCTACGTGCAATTTACCCTTGGGCGCCACAAACGCTTCGGGCTCCTGATAGGGTTCGAAGTTGATATCCACATCTGGAAGCAGATTGCGCTCCCCGGCCAGGTAGCTGGATATGCTTGCCTGGATGTCGGTCGTAGAGATCCGTTGTCCCGCGCGCGTAACCGTGACCACATCAGCCCCGCTCCAACTCACCTTATCGGGATTCACCCCGGCACGCTGCAGAGCACGAGCTATAAAGGAACGGTCGAGAGTGCGGCTGTCTCCGGCTGAGGAAGAACGTCCGAGGCGCACAGACTCAAGCTGCGGAGCATGCGGGGTTATCTGCGCCACATCACCCAGTGATATCTCGTCACTGTCAACGCTGGTGTGTGCGGATAGTTCAACCTGGATCTGAAATGCAAATCCATGGGTTGCGCTCACTAAACACAGAAAAAATACACATCCGAGCATTAAAAATATGCTGCGTGCGGGATATAAATTCAATTTACCCATTTTAAATCAGATTATTGGTCATCTGCAGCATTTCGTCAGAGGTCTTGACCGATTTAGAGTTAACTTCGTAAGCGCGCTGACCCGCAATCATGTTGACCATCTCTTCCATAACGCTGACATTGGAACCCTCAAGAAAACCCTGCGCCAGAGAACCGAAGCCGTCCTCGGTGGCAATCCCTACTATAGGCCCACCGGAGGAGTCTGTTTCGGCGTAAAGGTTGCGTCCGAGGCTGCGCAAGCCGGACTCATTGCTGAACATCGCGAGTTCAAGTACTCCTACCTGATTCGGAGTTGATTCACCATCCAGAAATACATCCACGGAACCATCCTGGCCGATGGAGATACTCGTGGTGTTTTCCGGTATCACAATCTGAGGCTCAATAATATAACCTTCAGAAGTGGTTAAACGTCCGTCACCAAGGTTGTTGGCAATAACGTCGATATTGGTCTGCTGGGTATCCATGCCGGTAGCGCCGGTCCAGAGTGATCTGATCATGAGATTATCCTTTCAAAATTGATATATATAGTTGAACGATTATAGTGTGGCTATCTCGCTGCGCTTCGCGTTGAGGTCGTAGTAGTTTTTCAATGCCTTATTATAAGACTCGTACACCCGCATATTACTCATCATCAGGGCCGCTTCCTCCATGAGGTTGACGTTAGAACGCTCCAGACTTCCCTGCAATACCTGCCTGTCCTGCGCCGGGACTACTTCCTCGGGATCTCCATTGAAGACAAAACGCCCCCCACCCTGATGTTCCAGTTCTTCAAGGGGGGGAGCAAAAACACCCATCTGTCCCACGACCCCTTCCTGTGTCAGAACTCGTCCCTCTTCATCAACTTCAAAAGGGCCAGCGGGGAGGATGATGGGCTCGTTATCCGCGGACATCACCGAATTACCTGCACTATCCACCATGGTGCCTTCAGCAGTGCGCCCGAAGTTGCCGGCGCGGGTGTAAAGCATATCTTCTCCGCGCTGTACACGGAAAAAACCATCTCCGATGATGGCGAAATCGAGATCATGACCGGTATCGGCAGTGACTCCCTGATCAAACACAGTCCGGGCTTCGCCAATGGTGGAAAAGTTATTCCCTTTGGCGCTACCGGTCTGGGTAGCATCGTCCAATACTGCGGCAAAACTGGTGCGTTGCTTTTTAAAACCATTGGAATTGATATTGCTGAGGTTGTTGCTCACAACATCCGCAATATTCATGCGCGTAACCGCGCCGCTTAACACTGTATATATTCCTGAACTCATACTCGGCACTCCGTAGGATATTCATACATAAACTGCATTTGCCTGAACCACTTGTCGACAGATTCGAGGGATTAGTTTAATGGCTAAACGCCACCAATAATGATGCAGTCCGCAATCGCGATTTGGAAATCGTTCCTACCTGGATAATATTGGTAAGTATCCCCCGGTCAAACCGGGGGCTTTAGCGATTTCTAGCCCCTCAAAGGGGCTTTAACGCAATCTTCAAAATCAAAAACACTTCTTGCCGTCATTCCCGCCTGCGCGGGAATGACGTAAAAGGAAGATTGTCGTCATATTC
>JAIVHC010000314.1:1517-2862 GCA_020201305.1 Geobacteraceae bacterium | reverse complement strand
ATCGGTTCTCTACGGTTCCAACGCCATGGGGGGCGTAGTAAATATCGTCACCAGGAGACCGGAGGAAACACTTGAATTCCGCCTTGATGCAGGCAGCGGGGAGAGAGGGGTCCATTGGGGCCATGTCCAGATCGGGCACCGGGCCCAGCGCTATTATATCATGGCCGATTACACTGAACGGGTGGAGGAAGATTTCCGTTTGCCGGACAGCTACACAGGCAGGGAGAACGAAGACGGCGGCGTGCGGCACAACTCCGAGCGTGAGCGCACCCATGCAGCATTGAAAATCGGTCTGTTGCCGGCTTCCGGGCATGAATATGCCTTCGGCATCAATTATGTTGACAGTGAATGGGGCATGCCGACACGGGAAGAAGGGTGGGCGCGCTACTGGCGATTCAATACATGGCGGCACGTGTCCTGGTATCTCAGCGGGCGCAGCAGTATAGGTTCCCGCGGAGAATTACAGACACGCCTGTTTTATGACACCTTCGACAATGTTCTTGATTCCTATGATGACAGCAGCCTGAGTTCGCAGGACAGAGGGTATGCGTTCCACAGTACCTATGATGATCATAGCTACGGCGGCTCGTTAATTTATCGGCCTGGCATGATTGCCGGGCATGATCCGGGTTTGTCCCTGCACTATCGGCGCGATACGCACAAGTTCAAAGGAGATTACGCCCAGGATTGGGGCACAAGTCGCAGTGAGCTAATGAGCTTCGGATTTGAAGACAACTATTTTATTACCTACAACCTTTCTATTGTGGCAGGTGTAAGTTATGACTCGCAGCGTCCCATCACTGAGGCGAGCGGATTCTCGCGCACCACAGCAGATTCCTTGAACCCGATGGCGGGGATCAACTGGCAAATCAATTCCGCACTTCGAAGCTGGGCTACCCTGGCACGCAAAACCCGCTTCCCAACCCTTAAAGAGCTCTATTCCGGCGTCGATAATGATCGCGTTCTCGCCAACGACCACTTACGCGAAGAACAGAGTACCAGCTATGAAATCGGGAGTGTCTTCAGGTTTAATCCCCACAGCGAGGCCAGAGTGGTTCTGTTTTATACCGATATCGAATATCTGATTGAGGAAAAGGCGGTAAGTCCGGATGTCAATCAGATTCAGAACTTTGGTGATGCACGTTACATGGGGGCGGAATTCGGTTTGGATAGTGTAGTTGGTCATGGGCACCAGGTGGGAATGCATTATACCTATCTGGATGCGGAAAATAAGAGCGCAAACCGTAGCAGTGACCATCTTCCGGACCGTCCGCGGCATAAGGTGCAGTTTGAGCATAGCTGGGATATCAATGCTTCAACCCTGCTGCGCACAACCGCCCAGTGG
>JAIVHC010000314.1:0-1466 GCA_020201305.1 Geobacteraceae bacterium | reverse complement strand
AGGATGCACCGGGCGTTTGGGATAAACTTGACCCCTTCTGGCTTGTAAGTAGCCGGATAAATGTCGATTTAGGCTCTCACTGGCAGTGGCATGCTGGAGTGAGGAATCTGCTCGACGAAGAGTACCGGCTGGATGCCGGATACCCTCAGGCGGGCAGGACGTTTTATACCCGGATAACCTATCGCTATTGATACTGACCGGGCGTACCTGATTCAGCCAATCTGTATAAGTCAGACATTTCCTGGGTCAGACATTTCCTGCGGACAGCCATGTCCCAAAGAAGGGTCGCATTGATGGACAAACGCGATGACATATGGCCAAAGGCCGCTGCTGTGGGCAGCTTGTGGGCGAGTGTAGAAATAATCGTCGGGAGCTTTCTGCATAATCTCCATCTGCCTTTTGCCGGCAGCATACTCGCTGCCATTGTGCTGGTTTTTCTGGTGGCGGTGCAGGAATTGTGGCGCGACAGAGGTCTTATCTGGCGGGCCGGCCTTATCTGTGCGGCAATGAAGTCCCTGTCTCCGGGGGCGGTTATTTTCGGTCCTATGGTAGCAATAGTGGCAGAGGCGCTGTTGTTTGAATTGGGGCTGAAGCTCAGCGGGCGCAATCTGCCCGGATATCTCCTCGGCAGTGCCATGGCTATGGCCTGGCTGCCCGTGCAGAAGATCGGGCGTCTGCTGCTATTCTATGGCAGTGATATGATTGATGTCAGCGTTGCCGCCTATACCAGCCTGCAGCAGTTCGTCGGGATTACCACATTGTCGCCGCGAGAGGCGCTGGGTGCCGTAGTCCTTCTGTATCCACTCCTCGGGATACTTGCTGCTTTATGCGGCTGGCATCTGGGAAAACGGATCAGAGATTTACCCCCCCTGGATCCAGACATAAAACCCACCCGAACTGCAGCAGCGCTGAATGAAGACACAACGCGGAATCTTGCTCTGGTTCCACTCCATCTCGTAGCAGTTGTTGGTGGGATGGTGGTGTTGAACAGTTACCCCTTCGAATACGGGCTTGCATACGTTGCGCTCTACGTTGGTCTATCCCTGTGGCACTATCCGTCACTTTACCGGCGCTTCTGTAAACCCGGATTCTGGGTATTTTTTATACTTATAACCCTTATGGCGGGTGTTTTTCTGGGTAATCTGGGGCAAAGTGGCGCCGACTTTGATTTTAAGCTCAAGGCAGAATATCTTCTCACAGGTGTGCAGATGAACCTGAGGGCGGTGTTGTTGTTGAGCGCGTTTTCAGCCATAGGGGTAGAATTGCGCCATCCGCGCATTGTAGCATTTATGCATGCACGGGGTTGCGGAGCCTACTCCAGATCATTGCAGAGCGCCTTCAGTGTTATGCCGCAGATGCTCGAAATTATGCTGCGGGAGGGAATGAAATTTCAAAGCCCGTTACGCAGTCTGGCGTTTATGCTGCAGCAGCTCGAATTCTGGCGCGTTCAATTTGAAAGCATAGCC
>JAIVHC010000139.1 GCA_020201305.1 Geobacteraceae bacterium | reverse complement strand
GCGGAGCGTACCGAACTATCTATCCTTTGACAGTGGCTAGAAACTCAAGCAGACGCGCATTGAATTCATCAGGATTCTCCAGGTTACTCATATGCGCAGCGTCGGGTATCAGATGCAGCTCGGACCCTTTGATACGCGTGTGCATATCCCGAGCAACAGCGGGAGGGATAAGCTTGTCTTCCTCCCCCACCAGAACCAGAGTGGGAACCGCAATATCAGCTAGAAATTCCGTAGTATCGGTACGTGCCGCCATGGCGATGAGGTTCCCGGCAATAGCAAGGGGATCACTGGCACTGATAATATCCTTGATAAAATCCACCGCCGGCACCTTGTTTTTAATCGATGCGGGGGTAAATACCGCCTCTACAAATCCTGCCGCAAACGCGGCGGCGCCATCTTTCTTGACAGCCTTAGCCCCGGCTGCGCGTTTGAGTTTACCCGCATTGTCATCCGCCTTGCTCTGGGTATCACACAGGGCAAGAGCTGAAAACCGCTCCGGATAGCGTTCCAATGCACGCAGCGCAATATACCCTCCCATGGAGAGCCCAACGAGTATGGCCTTATCTATTTCGAGAAAATCGAGCATTGCAATCAGATCATCTACATGCTCTTCGATGGTATACTGCCCATCTCCGAGCGCACTTTCCCCCATACCGCGAAAGTCATACGCCACTGCATGATAGTTGTGCCCCAGCGCTTTGAGCTGGCTTTTCCAGATATCGCTGCTGAATGGGAATCCATGAATGAAAATTACCGAAGGCGCAGCCGGGTTGCCCCCTTCTACATAGTGGATATTGGTACCATTGATTTTAGCCTGCATAGATCCTCCATACGTATGACAGTTACAGGTTAAGGACCGAATTGTTTCCCTTATTAGTCTACTTTATAGCATAAAAACTTCCATCTGGCTAAGCACATACACAACAAGTGCAGGTTAACGGAAAAAAACTCGCTGCATCTGGGGCGTGGTACGTGCGGGAGGATTGTTCGGATGACGTGCTCCTCGTATGAAACGGCAGATTATTTTTCGGGCAGGGAGAGCCATACCGAATCAGGCGTGTCCTATTTTCCCTCTTTGCGGCGCTCGCTTATGCTTTCGCCGCCTACGCCCCAATTATCGGTATCCACTTCATCTATAACCACCACGGTGGTGGCCGGATTTTTCCCCAGCACATCGACTAGCAACTGAGTTGCACCTTCAATAAGTTGGGCCTTCTGCTCGGGGCTTGCGCCCTCTTTGGTAATCTTGATGTTTACGAAAGGCATAGTCTTCTCCCCTTGGATCTAAAAATGTCCAAGCACGGCAGTGCCCGGACGGATACAAATAAATCAATGGGCTTATCAGCGCGCAGCAAACACCTTCTGTAGCAGCTCGGTAGAACGTGCGGCGGGGTCTGCGCGGATCTCCTGTTCCTCCTGCGCGAGCATGGTAAACAATCCCCTCAGTCCTTTATCCGCCACATAGTTA
>JAIVHC010000191.1 GCA_020201305.1 Geobacteraceae bacterium | reverse complement strand
AGTTCAGTAAGGTTAATCCAGTTGTAAGACACGGTTTAGGTCGCTGTCCTGGGGGTTAGAGCCGGAATGAAAAGAATGTGGCCGCATATGCAATACCAAACGCAGGTTTACTTCGTTTGTAACCAGGCACTTTAGACATTTGCGCCCCCGCTGTCAATCCGCAGGGAGAAGACAGGGCGTAAAAAGGATTTGGCATTATGAAAATGGTAGAGGCACATCACCGCCTGGTGGTGTTCAATTCGGTCCATCGCGTCATGGTGGCGGAACAAAAGCTGATGGATACATTTGACATCCTTCTGATTCCGGTACCGGCGGCCATTTCTGCAGACTGTGGTATGGTGCTGCGCATACGCTCTACTGACGCAACGCGGATTGTAGAGATTCTGTGCGAGGCCCGGTTGCAGCCCTTCAGTATTTATGCCCCGCAGGGAGGTGGTTACGTGCAGGTCGGGAGCTATTTGCGCTGCTTTAAAAAATCTGTCTTTCAAAAGGGTTAGGCGCAAAGAGAAAAGCACTTTCCCCCAGAAACGCAGCGAAAAATCAACGCATTGGCGGTGCTTCCCGGTTTCTGTGAGCCAAATTCCCCCCAGCGCTTCCACCGTGCGCAAAAAAATAGAAAAAAGACAATAAAATAGCGGACTTCCTTTCCCCGATTAGGTTACAATCGGGGCTCACCACAAGCCGAAGAAAGGAGGTCCGCTGTGGCAACTATAGCACAAACATCTCTGTTTTCCTGGCAAGAAATCGATACCTGGTCCGATCTGGAGCGTTTGCTCATTGAACCTGCCATACCGCGGGCGGCCTGAGAACAGTCAAAACCCCACACATAAAAAGTTGGAACACAAGGGTTAAGGGACAGGTGCGTCCGCAGACGGCGCCAAAATACCAGATAGGGAAAAACCCTTACCACATAATGCAATCAAGCGGCTCTGGGCATCAACACCAGAGTTTGTCCCAGCGATTCTCTGCGTGAGCTGCCCAGGAAATAGCTGCAAAGCAAATAGCTCTAGTAATAATCACATTTTGTCAAAGCGTTACGCTGTGTTACAGTAACTGGATGATTTTAATATCATTCGCGGGGAGATTGATGGCTCACAGGGTTGATTTGCACGTCCACAGTTCCTGTTCAGACGGGAAATATTCCCCCACGCAGGTGGTATCAATGGCCGCAGCGAGTGGCGTGGATGTACTTTCTCTGTGTGATCACGACAGCATCGATGGTGTCATTCCTGCGTGCGAGGCCGGGGAGGATGCGGGGGTTGCCCTGCTTGCGGGGGTGGAATTCTCCTGTGTGTGGGAAGGCGCGAAACGGACTTACACCGATATTCACATGCTCGGCTACGGCTTTTCCCCCGAAGATGTGACATTGCAGGGGGCGTTGCGCGAGTTCCAGGCATTCAGAGCGGCACGCAATGAACGTATAGTTGCCAATGTCAATACTAAGTTGCTGCGCGAGGGGCGACGCGGACTCGATTTTGCTGCGGTACAGCAGCGCTCCGGTGGCAGTATCGGGCGTCCCCATATCGCCATGGAGTTGATAGCGCGGGGTTACGTAGCTGATGTAGAGGAAGCATTCAGGCGTTATCTGGTTCCATGCAATGTGGAGAAACGCTTTTTCCCGGTGGAGGAAGCGATTGCGATGCTCCACGCCGCCGGAGGTGTCGCGGTTCTTGCCCACCCGCCCTACATAACTCCGGCACGGGCCGAAATGCAGACTATCCTTGACGCCCTCTCCGACATCGGCCTCCAGGGCGTTGAGGTCTACAACAACGGTGCGACTAGGGCAGATATAGAATGGTATCTGGGCCAGGCCCGTTACCGTGGTCTTGTTGCCACGGGCGGATCCGATTTTCATGGTCTGGAAGATGGGGGCGCTAAATTAGGACGGGTACGTGGCTATGGAGATATTCCGCGTAACTGCTACACGCAGTTGCAAGCATTATTATAAACCCAAAATCAGTAGAGGCAGTTTTTATGACGGAAGTGAAACAGGGAACCCAGGTAAAGGTTGAATACACTGGTACATTCGACGATGGAACCGAATTTGACAGTTCCGAGGGGAAGCAGCCGCTTGAGTTTACCTGCGGCGAAAAACAGGTGATCCCGGGATTTGAGGAAGCCGTAGAAGGGATGAGCGTAGGGGAAAAGAAAACCTTTCGTGTGGAGCCGGAAAAAGGCTACGGTGAGTATGACGAGCAACAACAGGTGGTGGTAGAGCGTTCCATGCTGCCCGAAGATCTGGAGCTCAAAGAGGGAATCCAGCTTCAGGTGGAGACCCAGTCGGGGGAACCTGTCATCGTTCAGGTGACAGATATCGCGGATGACAAGGTGACCCTCGACGCCAATCATCCTCTTGCCGGCAAAGCGCTCAACTTTTCCCTCGAAGTGGTAGAGGCGAGCTGACCAAGGTGAACAATCAAACTTCTGATTCACTGCTCCAGCTCTTTGTTACTGCACCCAAGGGGCTGGAGCAGTTACTTCACGCGGAGATATGTACTCTCGGGAGCACCGATTCGCGCCAGACCCGCGGCGGGGTCGCCTGTAGCGTACCTCTGGAGCTGATGTATCGTATTTGCCTGTGGTCACGTTTTGGTGGGCGGGTATTATTGCCCCTGGCACAGGAGCAGGTGACGGATGAACATCAGCTCTACAACCTGGTGCGTAGCATTGCATGGGAGGAGCATTTCCCCTGCGGATCTACCTTTGCGGTCGACTGCAATGCCCAGCAATCATGCCTTACCCATACCCAGTTTATCGCTCTCAAAGCCAAGGATGCAGTGGTCGATCGCTACCGTGATTTGTATGCTCAGCGTCCAGATGTGGATACAGAAACCCCAGACTGGCGTCTGAATCTCCATCTGTACCGGGATCAACTGGTTGTGAGTCTCGATCTTTCTGGAGTCAGTTTGCATAAGCGCGGGTATCGCACCGAGGGCGGGAAAGCACCCCTGAAGGAAAATTTAGCTGCAGCCCTGCTCCAGCGCGCAGGCTGGCCTGAGATTGCATCGCAGGGTGGTGCACTGCTCGATCCCATGTGCGGTTCCGGTACGTTGGTGCTCGAAGCAGCACTCATGGCCGGGGATTGTGCTCCTGGTTCACTCCGCGAGCATTTCGGTTTTCTCACCTGGAAGCAGCACGTCCCCGAACTGTGGCAAGCCCTGCGTCAGGAAGCGCAGGATAGGCGCAACGTCGGAATGGCAGCGCTCCCGTATATATGTGGTTATGACCAGGATGCGCGCGCTATCTCAGCCGCCAGGGCCAATGCGGAACGTGCCGGAGTGGGAGATGTGGTGCAGTTTCGCCAGCAAGGCCTGGATCAGTTTGCGCCCTGTGATCTCCCTAAATCACAGGCGGAGCCTGCGGGTCTCATAATTACCAATCCCCCCTATGGTGAGCGCATGGGGGAGGTGGAAGCGCTGCGTGCCCTCTACAGCCAGTTGGGTGAGCGCCTGCGCACTGAATTCAAGGGATGGAGAGCTGCGATCTTTACCGGCACGCCCGCACTGGGGCCAGAGATCGGACTGCGCGCCCAGCGCAAGCACCATTTTTTCAATGGCGCTCTTGCATGCGAGTTGCTCCACTTCACGATCGAGCCACAGAATTACTTCCGGCCGCCGGTTAAAGCGGCACACGGGCTTGCTCCTGTGGAGGAGATTTCGGATGCGGCGCAGATGTTTGTCAACCGCTTGAAGAAAAACCTTAAGCAACGCCGCCGCTGGGCGAAACGCGAAGGGCTGGAGTGTTATCGCATCTACGATGCTGATCTGCCGGATTATGCTGTTGCCATTGATATGTATGCAGATCGGGTGCATGTGCAGGAATATCAGGCTCCGGCGCAGATTGATGCGCGCATGGCACGTCGGCGTGTGCGTGAAATAATTACAGTCCTGCCCGAAATCCTCGGAGTAGATGAGGATGCAGTGTATGTGAAGGTGCGCAAGCGCCAGCGCGGCAAGGCGCAGTACGAAAAGCATGCCGCCAGCGGTGAGTATTTTGTGGTAGACGAGTACGGCTTAAAGTACCGTGTCAATTTGAGCGACTACTTGGATACGGGGCTTTTTCTCGATCACCGCCCGATCCGCAAATTGTTACGTACGGAAGCCCGGGGGAAAGATTTTCTCAATCTGTTTGCGTATACCGGAAGTGCCAGTGTTGCAGCCGCTGCGGGGGGAGCAACTTCAACCACCACGGTAGATATGTCGGCGACTTATCTTGAGTGGGCTCGCAGCAATATGCGCCTAAACGGTTTTACTCCTGCAGAACATACATATATTCAAGCCGACTGCCTGGAGTGGCTCAAGCATAGCTCTGCCAAGTATGGACTTATCTTTCTCGACCCCCCCAGTTTCTCCAATTCAAAGCGTATGCAGGATACCCTCGATATCCAGCGGGATCATGTAGGGCTTATCGAGGCTACAAGCACCCTGTTGGCACGAGAGGGCGTTTTGATTTTTTCCACTAATCTGCGTCGGTTTAAATTGGATGAGCCAGCCCTGCAGGAGCTTGGGCTGGAACTCGAAGATGTTACGTTAGCCACTATCCCGCCCGATTTCGAACGCAATTCGCGTATTCATCGTTGTTGGCGGATTTGTTGGGCATAGCTGTGTAGAGTGTATAGGTAGAAATGAAGTCAGCGCTGGAGGAGAAGTTGGTGACAGAAGATTTGCAAGCGTTGGACCGGGTGCTGGAACAGATGGATCTGGATTTTGTCGGTCAGGGTAAGCACAAGATTACAGTGGAAAAATTGTTTTCTAATTCCCAGGCTTTGCTTCTGGATATCCGTACTCATGAGGAGCAGGCAAGTTTGCCCTTATTGTTCCCGGGACAGGTTAACAGCGTACATATTCCACTCAATGAGTTGCCGATGCGCCGGGAGGAGGTCGAGTCCCATGCGCTGGTGGGGATATTCTGCCCCCACGGAGTGCGTGCTTCGATAGCCTACACCTATTTGCGCGCCCATGGGTATGGTAACGTTAAAGTCCTGGACGGAGGCTACGCAGGGATAACGGAAATGGCGCGTCCTGGAGTGGTTCTCGCTAGTATGAGCCGAAAGGGTTAAACAGATATGAAGATACAAATTTTTTCCTGTTATTTTAAGTGATTACATTGCAAGTAAAAAGAATGTTCAGATTATTTTATAGAAATACTAGCATCCATGCCTTGAATGGTGCATAATATATTCCATAATGCATATATTGTGCAGAACTTTAATTTTATTTTATTTAATGAATGTGTTTAATTGTTATCTTGTGAGGAGGTTGTCCCCCATGCCCAGAACAAAAAAGCGTCATATTGATCCAGAGGAAAAGACACGCCGCGTACTCCGGGTTGCGCGCGATCTCTTTGTGGAAAAGGGATACCATAATGTTACCATACCCACGATTGTAAAGGCATCCGGGGTAAGTACCGGGGCTATTTACAGCTACTTTACCAACAAGGAGACCCTCGCCCGGCGTATCCACGAAAATACCATGCAGGACTTCCAGACCATGCTGCAGGAGCGCTTTGAGGAAGAATCCACCATACGCGGAAAACTCGAGGCCTTTTCGATTCTGTGTTTCGATATCACAGAGTCGGATCCGGTGATGATGGAATACATGCTGTATATGAAGCATTCCGAGTTTATGAGCGATACCGTCCCGATCTGTTTTACCGAGCCGTTTAAGATGGTGCGCCAGATTATTTCTGAGGGCATAGAAGCCGGTGAGATTCGGAGCCAGGATGTGTATGTGGCGGCCATCTCTTACACCGGGGTTATTATTCGCGCCATTGAACTCAAGTTGTTGTGCGTTGTAAGTACCGATCTGCATGACCTCGCTCCGGATCTGCTCCAGAATGCATGGTCTGCGATTAAGAGCACCTGATTTATCGCTGACTTTTATTGCATCGTGTTTGACTGTACCTGTGAATGGCAACACCTGTGTTGACATTCACAGGTACTAGAATATATTCTTAACGTCTGTAGTGCCCTGGTTTCAGGGTTTTTTTGTTTCTGGTTCAATGTATGATGCTTTCGTAGAAAGCACAAAATTAGATGGCTAAGCAAAAAGCGCCAAATG
>JAIVHC010000138.1 GCA_020201305.1 Geobacteraceae bacterium | reverse complement strand
ATCATGTGTATATCCCCGGGGTAAACGATCATGAAACCCTGGATCTGGCCCTGAAAGTGCGCCAGCTCGGAGCCAGCATGATGAATATCGTTCCCGTAATCCCGGTGGGGATGTTCAAGAACATCACTCCGCCCGACACCCTCACCATGGATCTAGTGCGTAACCAGGCGGAATTGATTCTGTCCCAGGCGCGCCACTGCAAACAGTGCCGTGCGGATGCTGCCGGAGTGGTAGGTAACGACCTCGACCTCAACAAACTGGAACAGCACTATCGCGCCAGCTGATATGAACGGAGAAGAGCAATATGTATATAGATCTCGATCTCATAAAACATCAGGGCGACTTCACCCTGAATGCTGCATGCAGGGTGGATGCAGATCGAGTCGGGATATTCGGCCCTTCAGGCAGTGGTAAATCCACCCTCGGGAGCCTGATAGCCGGTTTCTGCTCTGCTAAACAGGGGCATATCAGGATAAACGACACCACCCTGTTTTCGAGCACCGAACATATCAACACCGCACCGGAGAAGCGCCGTATCGGGGTGGTATTTCAGCATGCGCATCTGTTCCCGCATTTAAACGTACGCGACAACCTGCTCTTTGGGTATAAACGCACTCCACAAGCACAACGCATCATCCCGGTAGAACAGCTGTGCAAAGCTTTGGATATTGAGCATTTACTCGCGCGCCGGATAACAAACCTTTCCGGTGGTGAAAAACAACGCATCGCTCTCGGACGTGCATTACTCGGGTGTCCGCAACTTCTGATTCTGGATGAACCCTTAAGCGCTCTGGATGAGGGGCTTAAAAAACAGATTATCCCCTATCTACGCAAAACCCTGCGGCGCTATAAGATACCGTTTTTATACATTTCCCACTCTCTACTCGAGATGCGCCTCCTTACGGATGTGGTAATTCGGATGCAAAACGGGAAAATCACCCATACAGGCCCGGCTGAAGGTATCGCCAGGGAGCAGATGGATTGGCAGACTGAAGGGTATAAAAACCTCCTCGAACTCCACAGTCCGCGCGAAGTGGGAACCATGCTGGGATACCGCTGGGGAGATATAGAGTTACTTCTTACCGATCATCCCGCCCCCGGTACGGGCATATTTGAACTTTCAAGCCGTGACGTACTGCTGTGTCGTGAGCATCCGGCGGCTATTTCTGCACGCAATCTGCTGCATGCCACCATTGTGGCTTTAATGCCGCAGCAGGGATGTGTCGGGATAGAGCTGAAATGTGGGGGCAACGAGCTTTTTGCCCAGGTGGTGTGTGAGGCGGCAGCGGAACTTGATCTGCAACCGGGACAGAAAATCTAGCGCGTATGAAAGAATTCATCCGGAGGTAGATATCCTACCGAATTTTGCCTCCTCCGGCGCCCTGGCGCGCCAGTTAAGCAATGGTGCTCCGGCGCACATCTATATCAGCGCCAATCCCAAATGGATGAGCTATCTTGAAAAGCAAAAAAGGATTGAGACACCCACAAAAGTGACGCTGGTGCAGAACAGTCTGGTCTTTGCAGGCCTGCCTGCAGAGGGAGTAAGGGGAATGGAGAGCCTGCCTTCGTTGGACCGCATCGCTATGTGTAATCCGGCTTCATCACCCGCTGGACACTATATTAAGCAGGCTCTTAAAGCCTCAGGCATATACACGCAACTCGAACGCGACAAACGTCTGATATTTGCCAAGGATGTGCGCCAGGCGCTGTTGTATGCCGACCGCGGTGAAGTCGATGGAGCCTTTGTGTATCGCACCGACGCCCTGCTCGCACAACACGCGCAGATCCTGTTTCAGGTCGATCCATCTTTACATCCGCAGATCGTATATCCGGCTGCTATGACCCCGAGCGGGACACAAAATCCGGCTGCGCTGGATTTCTTTGCTTTTCTGCAACAGGAAACCGCACGCACAATTTTCAGAAATCACGGCTTTATTGTTCCGCTTGATTCCGGAAGTTAAATAGAGTTGAGAGGAGAACGCAGATGAGAATAACCCCAGCAGACCTGGACGCTCTGTGGCTCTCGGTGAAGGTGGCTACCGTTGCCACAGCTCTGGCAATCCCGGTTGCGTTTTTACTCGCGGCTCTGCTGGTGTATTCACGCTGGCGCATAACCCCGTTACTGGATGGGATAGTCAACCTGCCCCTGGTGTTACCCCCGGTGGTGGTGGGCTATCTGCTTCTTCTGCTGTGCGGGCGGCAGGGGCCGATCGGGAAAATCCTGGCTGAGTTTGATATTCAGCTCATCTTCACCTGGAAAGCCGCGGTGCTGGCATGCAGCATAATCGGCCTTCCCTTACTCATACGCTCCGTACGCCTGGGGATGGAACAGATTGACCCCCACTTACTGCATGCAGCAAGAAGCCTGGGCGCGAGCCGTATTGATACCCTTATGCACATCATCCTCCCCTTGAGTTTACC
>JAIVHC010000190.1 GCA_020201305.1 Geobacteraceae bacterium | reverse complement strand
GTTGGACGAGCTGGGTGAATTTGACGCAGTATACAAGCGCTGCGACATCTAGACCGCCGCTGGTATGAATAAAAAAAAGGTCGCTTCCACGGAGGCGACCTTTTTTTATGCCTGCTATTCAAAAATGAGGTGCAAGTTGAATATCGCTCTCCTGGAGCCCTTCATGACCGGCTCCCATGCCGCATGGGCGCATGGATATGCGGCTCAGAGTATCCACAATGTGAGAATTTTCAGCCTCGAAGGCAAGCACTGGAAATGGCGCATGCACGGAGGAGCCGTAACCCTGGCGCGCCAGTTTAACGCGAGCAGCTTTGAGGCTGATCTGATCCTTGCTACGGATATGCTCGATCTAAGCACCTTTCTGGCTCTGACGCGTAGAACCACGGCCAATATCCCCTGTGTCGTTTATTTCCACGAAAATCAGCTCAGCTATCCGTGGTCTCCAGATGATGCCGATCCCGGACTGAAGCGCGATGCGCACTACTGTTTTATCAATTACACCTCGGCTCTCGCCGCAGATAAGGTGTGTTTTAACTCCGCATATAACCAGCGCGACTTTCTAGCGCGGCTTCCTTCCTTTCTGCGCAGTTTTCCTGACTATGCTGAGGCTGATCTGGTTGAAGATATTGCGCGCAAGAGCATCACGCTGCCCCTGGGGCTCGACCTCGCCACGCTGGATAACCATTACGAAAAGACTCCAAAGGGGGCGTGCCTCGCGGGTGAATCCGAAGCGCCGCTTATTTTATGGAATCATCGCTGGGAATATGACAAGAACCCCGAAGAGTTCTTTAACGCCATGTTTGCTCTACAGGAGCAGCAGGTGGATTTCAGGTTGGCGGTACTGGGGGAATCCTACCGGAGACAACCCCCGATTTTTGCGCACGCGCGCCAGCGTCTTGCGGGCCACATTGTCCACTGGGGGTATGTGGAAAGTTTTGCTGCGTATGCGGCCTGGCTCTGGCGTGCAGATATCCTGCCGGTGACCTCGGTGCACGATTTTTTTGGCATTGCCTACCCGGAGCACGTGCCGGAGCAGCTCCATTCACGCTGTTTCTACACCGATTATGATGATCTGGTGCAGCGGCTTACCCATTTGTGCGAAGAGGCTACTGTCGCGCCTCCGACGCAAATAAGAGAGCAGGTTGCAGCTTATGCATGGGAACACATGGCGCCCCGATATGATGAATTGTTTGCTAATGTGACTAGAGACGAAAACGCTTAGTCAGTTCCGCGTATGCGTCAATGCGGCGGTCGCGTAAAAACGGCCAGATGCGCCGCGTCTCTTCGGTGCGCTGCAGATCAATACCGGCGCTTATGATTTCCGCTTTGTCTGCACTCGCATGCGCGAGTATTTCCCCCTGGGGCCCGGCTATAAAGCTGTTGCCCCAGAATTGCGCTCCATGAGTGTGCCCGCTCGGATCAGGTTCAAAGCCGATGCGGTTTGCCGCCGCTATATGGATGCCGTTGGCGATGGCATGGCTGCGCTGAATGGTGTGCCATGCGTCGAGCTGGCGCTGCTGTTCTGTTTTGCTGTCATCAGGGTCCCAGCCGATGGCGGTGGGGTAGATAAGTACCTCTGCTCCCGCCAGGGTCATCAGGCGCGCCGCTTCCGGATACCACTGATCCCAGCACACCATTACCCCCAACACTCCGGCGCTGGTTTTAATGGGATTGAAGCCCAGATCGCCGGGGGTGAAGTAGAACTTCTCGTTATAACCGGGATCATCGGGAATATGCATCTTGCGGTAGATTCCCGCAATACTTCCATCGGTTTCAAACACCACTGCGGTGTTGTGATAGAGTCCGGGGGCGCGCTTTTCAAACAGCGATGCCACCACAACCACCTGATTATCCCGTGCGGCCTGCGCCAGTATTTCGGTGGTGGGGCCGGGGATGGTCTCGGCCTGGTTGAAACATGCGGTATCCTGATGCTGGCAGAAGTAAAGACCGCTGTGGAGTTCAACCAGAACCACTACATTTGCACCGCTCTGTGCCGCTTGTTCTATCTGTACGCATGTGGAGCGCAGATTCTGTTCTTTATCCGCTCCACATTGCTGCTGAATCAGCGCAAGTTTCATGTTTTTCATGCCAGGATTCCTTTGGGTAGCTGCATGGTAAGGCAGTGGAGAGAGCCATGTTGCAGGATGACACTGCTACAGTCAATTCCGATTATTTCACGCTCCGGGTAGGCGCTGGCAATAACCTCCAGGGCCACAGGATCTGCGGGATCGGCATATGTCGGCACCAGTACGGCACCGTTGATAACCAGGTAGTTGGCGTAGGTTGCCGGCAGGCGCTCATGTTCCGGGTTGAATTTCGGCTGCGGCCAGGGGAGGGGGAGAAGGCGATATCCTGCGCCGGTGCTGGTTCTGAACTCCTGTAATTCCTCCTCCATGGCTCTCAGGGGCGCGAAGTGCTCATCTGTCGGATCGTCACAGCGCACATACACAAGGGTATCCTGCGGGCACAGCCGTGCAAGTGTATCAATATGTCCGTCGGTGTCGTCTCCCGCCAGGGACCCTTGGTTGAGCCACAGGATGCGCTTGGCTCCCAGGGTGTGACGCAGGCGTTGTTCGATGGCATATTTATCCAGTTGCGGATTACGCTTAGGGCTCAGCAGGCATTTCGCCGTGGTAAGAAGGGTGCCCTCTCCATCCGATTCAATACTTCCCCCCTCCAGCACCAGCCCCTGGGGTTGGAGAGGAACCTTCCACGCTCCTTGAACAGCGAGGCTACGGTTGATCTGGTTGTCAAGGTTGGCGGGGTACTTCAGGCCCCAGCCGTTAAAGCAAAAATCATACAGCACCGTGTTGCCGTCAGCTTCTACCGTAATAGGGCCGAAATCACGCGCCCAGGTATCGTTGTTAGCTACGGCATAGAGGTGGATGTTCTCCAGACTTATGCCGCTGGATCGGAGTACCGATGCGGGTCTGTGTGGGTCTGGTGCGGCAATAACAATTTTTTCGAAGGCACTCGCATGGCGGATAATCTCCACCATTACTCCTTCAATTTCAGCCAGAATAGGGCCCCAATCGCCTTGCGGGTCGGGCCAGGCAAGTAAAACGGCGTCCTGGGGTTCCCATTCAGCCGGCATCCGCACATCTGTGTAGGAGTTCGATATTGTCATGATTTGCTATTCTTCAGCTTGATATAGATGAGAATGACCAGGACCAGGCAGAGTCCTGCAATGATAAGGGTGGGGGCTGAGATGTTCATAGGAGCGAGGGTTTTGACTCCCAGATAGCCTACCCCCGGATATATAATGCCCCAGAGTATGCCACCGCTAATGGTGTAAAGAAAAAATTGCCCCGGACGCATGCGTGCTCCACCGGCTACGAAGGGGACAAATCCCCGGACTGGCCCCAGAAAACGCGCCAGGAGGAGGCTTTTGCCCCCGTGTGCCGCAAAAAAGAGTTCTGCACGGCGCAGAAAACGTAAAAAACGTCCCTCCTGAACGCGGCTTAGCACCCATGATGCCGAGCGTGTCCCGCTTATATAGCTGATGATATCGCCGATGATGGCCCCAAGGATGGCGGCGATGCAGATATACAGCATCTCCCCGTGTCCGTGAAATGCAAGGGCACCGGCGCTTATACAGAAGACACTGCCGGGCACAAAGAGTCCGAACACCGGTATCCCTTCTGCGAGGGTTAAGCCACAGAGTATGAGGTAGTATAGAAACCCTGGAGAGAATTGCGGCAGGGTTTGTTTTATCCATTCATCCATGCAAAATCAAATAGCTTAATTACGCCCAAAAAGCAAACCCCGACTGCAAAAAAACAGTCGGGGTCTACACTGCAACAAGTGCTGTATTGTCGGACTGAATCAGATCAGCAAGCCCGTATGGCTATTTGATATGACACTCGTTGCATTTGGTCGGGGCGTTGCCGCCCTGCTCTTTATGGCAGTCCAGGCAGTTGGTGTGCCCCTGTTCCTTGTTTTCGATAACAATGCGCTCAGGTTTGCCTTCATGGCAGCTGGCGCATCCCAGTGACATATGTGATTTGTGGTTGAAGGTAACGGTTCCCATCCCTTCATAGGTGTAAACGTCGGCCGCGCTGGCAAACGTAACCCCGGCGAACAATACCAGGACACCTAAAAGCAGTGTTTTCATAGTGGACCTCCTTTGGTGTAAGTGTTTACGTACGATTTTACAGTCTTCTACAAGTGGTTATGTAACACTGCAGGAGCACCAATTGCTCTGCAGCCATGTCGGTAACTAACTTATATACAAATAACTCCGACCTTGCATTCGACATATATCGGCATGTGACCCGATGTCGAGTCTGTGCTCTGTTATTTCAGCTACTTGGGGAAATAGGCGCAAAAGGGAAAATGCGGCATTTGTTGCGTTTTTTATGGCGTTCTGCTAGGTTCCGTGGCGGATGTGGCGCCGGCTTTCTGCCCCTGAATGCCCCGAGTATGGCGGTGATTGGACAAACATGGATAACCCTGAACAAAACTACCCTCTGGATGCCAATCTGAGAATAGATGGCGAGGTGATCCGGCGTCTGCGTGAAGAGCAGGGGCTGACCCAGCTCTATGTAGCGAAGGTTGTCGGGGTTACTTCGGATACCATCTCGCGCTGGGAGAATAACCGCTATCCCAGCATCAAAACCGCCAATGCGCAGCGCCTCGCTGAAGCGCTGGAGGTTGAGGTGGATGTGATTGTCCAGCATCCGGCAGATGAAGCTACCGAGGACGTCCGGGATTTCTCTCCCCCGGCGCGCTTTACCCGGGTGAAGATGGTGCTGTGGGGAGCGGGGATTGTTGTGGTAGTGACGGCGCTGATGCTGGGGTGGAGACTTCTCTCTGCCCCAAACCCGGATGTGTGGGCAGAGCGCTTGTTACCCAGTTATGCCGCACCCGGGGCAGAGGTTCCGGTTAAGCTGACCTTCACCGGTTCAGCGGCGCGGGTAGTGGTGCGGGAGCAGATCCCCACCGGGTGGGAATTGGTTGCGGCGCATCCGGAGCCCGACAGCTTCGATCCTGCCTCCGGTCTGATGCGCTGGATTATGGAAGTAGGACAGGAGAGCGTCTCAATCCACTATCTCACAAGGGTAGCAGAGAAGGCCCCGCTGCACAGCCTGCAGAAATTCAGCGGTGAACTTGTATTGCGCTCCGAAGTGCCCGGGCACGGCAGAACCCGAATGGTGGGAGCCAATCAACTGGTGGTTGAGCAGGTACACTGGGCGGACTTGAACGCGGATAACCGTATTGACGACGATGAAATGCTCGATGCGTCGTATTTGGCGGAATCGGCAGGATCGCTTTCATTGGGGATGGAAAAACTTGAAAAATTATGGATGGCAGAGCATTATTACTGGGATCCGGACGTGAATGAATTTATTGGTGTAGAACCTGAATTTTCGGTGGATAAGTAGCTCCGCAGGCTATGCTTGTATCCGTATGAATTGGGATAAATTGTACTACAGGTGAGGAACTGTATGGAAAAAGTAGTGAAGATGCTCGAACCTCAAATGCACGAGGTCGTGCGCCAGTTTAAGCACGATCTGGACTCCGAGGTTCCCCTGATTCGCAAGGTTGGGGAATATGTTCTCTCCAGTGGGGGAAAACGCATGCGCCCGATGCTGGTTATCCTCACCTCCATGCTATCCGGATATAAAGGGGATAAACACATCGGCGTGGCGAGCGTAGTGGAGTTCATCCATACCGCCACCCTCCTGCATGACGATGTGGTTGATGCTGCGGTAATCCGCCGCGGGTCAGAATCGGCCAACCGGGTGTGGGGCAATGAAGCTTCAGTGCTCGTGGGGGATTTTCTGTTTGCCAAATCCTTTTCCATCATGGTGCGTGCCGGCAGCCTCCCGATTTTGCAGGCCCTCTCCGATGCTACTACCAAGATGGCGGAAGGCGAAGTGCTGCAGTTGATCAGCACCTGCGATCTGGATCTGAGCGAAGAAAAATATATGCGGGTGGTGCGTGAAAAGACGGCGGTACTTATCGCCGCAGCGTGTCAGTGTGGCGGGATTCTGGGGGAGGTTACCCCGGAGCAGGAGCAGGCTCTGCACGATTTCGGTCTTGATCTGGGCATAGCATTCCAGTTTATGGATGACGCCCTCGACTATGTTGCAGATGAAGCAGAATTCGGGAAGGCCTGCGGGCATGACCTCGAAGAGGGGAAGATGACCCTGCCGCTGATTGAAACCCTGCGGCACTGCAGTTCTACTGAGCGCGATATGGTAGAAGAGATTATTGAGGCAGAAGAGATAAGCCCGGACGGGCTCGAGCGCGTCCGGAATCTGATTAATCGCTATAATGGCATTGAATACACCCGCATCCGCGCAACCGCTATGGTAGAGCGCGCCAAAAAGTATTTGCAGGTGTTTGCCCCCTGTGAAGCACGTGATGCGTTAGAAACGGTTGCTGACTATGTAGTGAGCCGCGCCAAGTAGGATGGCGGCGCAAAAACTCACCAACTGCACCGTTTCGAGAAATTTTTAGCTGCGCAGCTCTTCTTCTGTGTTTATGTTCTACCCAAAAGGCCCGCTGTGCAAACAGCGGGCCTTTTGGGTTTAGAACATTCTGAAGCGAGAAGTGCGACTTTCTATTCCAGGGTCATGTTTTGGGCCATTTTCTGCAGCGATTTATCCCCAATGCCTTTTATGTTGGAGAGTTGATCCACGCTCGTAAATTCGCCGTGGTTTTCTCTGTATTCTATTATCTTTTCTGCCGTTTTGGGGCCGACCCCGTTTATTTGTTCCAGTTGCTCCGTCGATGCAGTGTTGACATTAACGCTTAGGGCAGCCAGCAGCTGGGTGGGTGCGCAAAGCGCAACTGCAAAGACCAGAAACAGAATGGTGCGTAAAAACTTGTGCGACATTGTTACCTCCTACTCATGGGTTAAAATATGTAAAAGAGGTAGCATGGAGGTATGTGGTTAGTAAAGTAAAATAATATCAAATTATAAAAAGTTTGTATGTTTAATTTTGGATTATGTTTTCATGATATTTCTATCCGGCGGAAATGGTGTTGTAGATACAAGGAGCGGCTTCCAGCCGCGATGGGTGTTCTTGCGGGTTTTCTCCTTCCCTCTTGATGGGGGAAGGTTGGGATGGGGGTGTTGCGACAGCAATGCTGCCCTGCCGGGCATTATC
>JAIVHC010000026.1 GCA_020201305.1 Geobacteraceae bacterium | reverse complement strand
GGGTACATCCGGGAAAGGTAATTTCTATTTTCTGTAACTGCAGCATATATCTCTCAAAAAAACAGGTTCATACACCAACCTGAGGTTAAATCTAAAACACACAAATAATCCCCTCTCCCTCGGGGGAGAGGGTCAGGGTGTGGAGAACACTATCTTCTCCGCAGAGAAGAAGGAAATCTCTGTGCGCTTTTCAGTACAGATCAGCTCTCGAGGCGGGGGGCATCTTTGGCCACGGCAATTTCATCACAATCAGGGAATTTGGGGCACTTCATACAGTCACCCCAGATCTTCTGTGGCAATTCATTTTTTTCGATCACCTCAAATCCCATACGCGCAAAGAAATCCTTCTGGTATGTGAGAGCAAACACACGGGTTATCCCGAGTTGTTGCGCCTCGAGCTCGCATGCTTCGACCAGATCGCGGCCCAGCCCCTTTCCTGCGTGGGAAGCACTTACTGCCAGAGAGCGCACCTCGGCCAGATCAGCCCACCAGATCTGCAGGCAGGAGATTCCCGCCACCTCCCCTTCATCCTCGTAGATGTAGAAAGAACGGATGGTCTGATAGATGTCCGCTAGGGAGCGCGACAGCATTTTGCCCGCCTCCGCATATTCGGACAGAAGTTTATGAATAGCTTTAGCATCGTCAATGCGTGCTTTCCGAATCATCTGTTTCCCCTTAAGCTATGCTGTAACAGGGCGCGGGCATGCTCCACGCTTTGTTCTCCGCTGTAGGCTCCTCCCAGCATCCGCGCAAGTTCCTGCACGCGCGGCTCTGTATCCAGATGTAAAACCCTGGTGCTGGTCTGATCCTGCTCTACCACTTTTTCAATGCGGAATTGGGTCGTGGCAAAGGCAGCGACCTGGGGCAGATGGGTAACACACAACACCTGGCTGCGCTGCGCCACATCCTGCAGGCGCTGGCCCACCGCCGTAGCAGCCTCGCCGCCGATTCCGGCATCGACTTCATCAAAAATAACCGTACCCAGTGAATCCGAAGCGGGAGCAGCCTTGCGCAATGCCAGCATCACGCGTGAGAGCTCTCCCCCGGATGCGGTTGCCGCCAGAGGGCGTAACTCCTGACCGGGGTTGGCACTGAAGAAGAATTCCGCCTCTTCAACTCCATCCACGCCCGGCTGCGTTCTGGGGCTGAAACGCACCTCAAAACGCGCGCGCGGCATCGCGAGACCCTCCAGTTCGCGGTGCAACGCTTCCTGCAGCTCCTGTGCCGCATCACCCCTGGCCTGCGTGAGTCTTGCACCGGCGTGCTCCAATTCCGCAGCATACTTGCGCTGCAACCCCTGCAGCTGACTGAGGCGTTGCTCCACCTCCTGCTGACGCTCGGGATCAAATACCAGCCCATCCGCATGCGCGCGCAACTGGTGGGCCGCATCCTCCAGGGTGTACATGGCATCACTCACCCCTTCAAACGCAGGCTGCAGGCGCGGATCCACCTCGAGAAGATCTTCAAGCTCCCCTTTCAGGGTGCCCAGTTGCTCGCACATTGCCCCTTTGCTCGCATACAGGGTATCGTAACCCTTGCGTGTCACCGAACTCAGACGTTCACCATGCTGCAGACGCAGACGCTCCTGCTCCAATTGGGCGTATTCACCCTCTATCAGCTCTGCCTCGCGCAGTTCGCGGCTCTGAAATACAAGCAGGTCAAGACGATCACGACGCTCCGCACTCTCGGCGCGGAGACGTTCAAGGTGGCGCTGTACCTGCTGCCACGCCCTGAAACAGCTACGATACTCCGCCAGGGGCTCGGCATATGCTCCAAATGCATCCAGGAGGCGCAGATGGTTCTCGACACGCTGGAGCTGCTGCTGTTCATGTTGACCGTAGATTGTCAGCAGCGGCTGCATCAACTCCTGTAACTGGGTCAGGGAAGCCATAGAACCATTGATATAAACTTTGTTACGCCCCTGGCGTGAGAGAATTCGCTTCACCAGCAGCACCCCGCCATCCTCAGGATTCGCGAGATCGTTTTCCTCCAGCCAGCGCTGCACCTGATCGCGAGCGCTGACATTAAATGCCGCCTCAACTCCGGCGCGCTCCTGCCCGGAACGGATCAGATCTCCACGGCTGCGCTGACCCAGAAGCAGCCCCAACGCATCCACAATGATCGACTTTCCCGCCCCGGTCTCACCGCTTAGCACATTGAAACCGGAGGCAAAACTCACCTCTGCACGTTCCACCACGGCGAGGTTATGGATGATCAATTCATTCAGCATAGGGATTAACGCTCTCCCCAACGCAGCTTGGTTCGCAATACCTCGAAGTAATCCTTGGTGGCACTTTTAATCAGACTGGTGCCCACCTGCGCCTGCTTGATCTCCAGCACATCGTGCCCCTGCAGAGCCATCCCCACCTGTCCGTCGGCAGTGCAGAATACGCGCTCATTGTCGAAGCGCATCCTTACAGTTATGACAGAACGATCTGAGACAATGATGGGGCGGTTGGTGAGCATGTGCGGACAGATAGGGGTAATCATAAGGCAGTTTACCCCCGGATACACAATAGGGCCACCGGCCGCCATATTATACCCGGTGGAGCCGGTGGGTGAAGAGATTATGAGGCCGTCGGCCTTAAAGGTGGTAAGATAATCCCGCCCGACCCAGATCTCTATGTCAATAATCCGCGCCAGCGCCCCCTTGTTGATGACAACATCATTGAGAACATCATACTCTGCAACATTGTCACCATCGCGCTTGATGTGGCATTCGAGACGGATGCGTTCCGAGATGGAAAAGTTACCCGCAATAACCATCTCCAACTGGGAGTAGAGTTCTTCCAGGGTAATTTCAGTAAGAAAACCGAGGCTGCCCAGGTTTACCCCGAGGATCGGAACCCCTCGTGCACCAATGGAGCGCGCCACCGAAATCAGGGTGCCATCCCCGCCCAAAACCACAATAACCTCAACTTCGGCCGGGATATCGTCTGCGTTCGCGCTGGTAAAGGCTATACGCGGGTTGGCAGCATGAATATCCGCCCCGAGTTCCTCTTCGATCCAGACCTCTATCTGCTTTTCCTGCAACCAGAGGCACAAATCTTCAGCAACCTTGATAGCATCCGGATTGGTTCGTTTTGCGTACAGTCCAATACATTTCATAGCGGTTCCTTTCATTCCATATCGGGATAAAAGACAGCACGAGTCTTCCCGACATGTCGGCCACTTCAAGCTCCGGCCAAGCTACCTGCAAACCAAAGCGCAATAGGCGCTCAATCTAGCATAGAGCCCAAGTTCAAGTCTATATCTGGTACGAGCATTGTTTTAGGATCCAGGTGTGTGCTACATTTCGGCCAAACTTGCAGCATAAGGGCAGTTTTCTTCTATGACAGATTTTATCTTACAGGGTTCTGAGCATGGATCTTTTCAGCGACACCAGCAGTGACGGGCACACCCCCCTGGCGGAACGGATGCGCCCCACCATGCTGGAGGATGTATGCGGACAACAGCACCTCCTCGGCCCCGAAGGAGCACTGCGCCATCTGATCGAACACGACCAGCTCACCTCCCTGATCTTCTGGGGACCTCCAGGTACCGGGAAAACCACCCTGGCGCGGGTGATAGCGCATCATTCCCAGTGTCGCTTTGTGTTCTTTTCCGCAGTTATGCACGGGGTGAAGGAAATACGCACTATTGTCAATCAGGCCCGCGAGGATCGTTCTCTCTATGCCACCCGCACCCTGTTGTTTGTAGATGAAATACACCGTCTGAACAAATCCCAGCAGGATGCATTTCTCCCTGCGGTGGAAAACGGCGACGTGGTCCTTATCGGCGCCACCACCGAAAACCCCTCCTTCGAGGTCAACTCCGCCCTTCTCTCTCGCGCCCGCGTCTTCACCCTTCAGCCCCTGGCTGTGGGAGAGCTGGAGACCCTGTTGCGTCGCGCCCTTGAATCCCCGCAGGGGCTCGCAAAGCACAATGTCGATATAACCCCGGAAGCACTCACGCGCCTGGCTGCGGGTGCAGACGGCGATGCGCGCATCGCCCTCGGTAACCTCGAACTCGCGGTGCAGCTGAGTAACGGGCGCCGCATTGATCCTGAGTTTCTGCAAGAGGCGCTGAGCGGGCAATCCCTGCGCTACGACAAAGGTGCCGAAGAGCACTACAATGTGATCTCTGCATTTATCAAGAGTGTGCGCGGCAGCGATCCCGACGGAGCCCTGTACTGGCTCGCGCGTATGATCGAAGCGGGGGAAGATCCGATGTTTATTGCACGACGTCTGGTGATTCTCGCTTCGGAGGATATCGGCAACGCCGATCCGCGTGGGCTGCAGCTCGCTGTGGCGGCGCAACAGGCGGTGCACTTGATAGGTATGCCTGAGGGACGCATTGTGCTGGCCCAGGCCACCACCTATCTGGCAAGTGCTCCTAAAAGCAACGCCTCCTATACCGGAATCGACGCCGCCCTTGCCGAGGTACGCAAGAGCGGCTCACTCCATGTGCCCCTGCACATCCGCAACGCCCCCACCAAACTGATGCAGGATCTCGGTTACCACTCCGGCTATCAGTACGCCCATGCAAGTGAAGAAGGATATCTGGCTCAGGAATATCTCCCCGAGGCCCTGCAGGGCACCTCCTTCTACACCCCGGTAGAACGCGGCTACGAAAAAATCATCGGCGAGCGCATGCGCTACTATCAGAATCTAAAAAAGCAGAACCCTGAAAACAGCGCAGATGATGAATGAAACACAGACACCTAAGTCCGGGCTACGTCCTTCTCCGGGTGTGCTGCCGGGCATGCTTCTAAGCTGCATACTGATACTGTCCTCGTATGTACCCTTTCCGCTCAACGCGGATACCTGGTATCCGCCCGGGCATACACACACAACACACGGAGCCGCACCCCGAAACCACACTCAGGCAGCACGATTACATGCAGCCCACACCCATCACACCCAAGAGCATGGCGACACACTCAATCCCCTGGTGCAGGGGGTGCGCTTTTCTCAGAAATTCATCTCCCCGGTAGACAGCCCGCGCTGCCCCATGTATCCCACATGTTCCACCTACGCTCTGCAGGCTCTGCAACGCCACGGCCCCGTTGTGGGGAGCTTTCTCACGGTGGATCGCCTTCTGCATGAAACCAGCCCCGAGGAGCAGACCATTCCCCTGGAGGGCTTCGAACGTATCCGTTACTACGATCCGCTGGATGCCAACGACTTCTGGCTCAAATCTGCTAAATCACCAGTTGAGCCCTAAATCCCTCTGACACTTAACAGCCATACCAGAAACACAAAAGATATCAGCCCCGCGAAAATAAGAGAACTGTAGAGATTATCCCCTCTGCGTTTGCTGCGCATGATGTTAAGCACCATCCCGCTTGCCCCTATAACAATAGCGCTGAACAACAGCCAGAACACATAGTACAACATTTCCAGATCCCAACCGGAGTACACCGGCTGATCGGAAAACAGACCCACAAAACTCTGGGTTGCCGGTTTTGCCAGACTCAGAATAAAAAATGCAAGGATCACACATACCCAGCTTAGAGCTGGAAACAACGGCAGGATACGCCGCAACAGATCCGGCCCTCTACGCCGATCCCTGCCGCCACGGCGGTCATCGCTATAGCGTCCATCATTCACCCGGCGTCTATCAGGTACATTTTCCATCAGAGTCTCCTCTCCTTCGATTCCCCTGTTACGCGCATGGTACTCCCATGCTCTACTCCCACACTCCAGCAACGTCCGCTCCGCACGAACCGCACTTCCCCGCTTTCAGCCCCATCTGCACAATCCGGTATCCACTCCGCTTCACCACCACGTTCCCGCATGCCGGGCACAGGGTATGTTCAAACACACCCGCGACATTGCCACCATAGACATGCTGCAGGCCTGCCTGCGTACCGATCTCACACGCACGCCGGATGGTATCTTCCGGCGTGGGCGGAACGTCAAGGAGGCGATAGGTAGGATAAAAAGCGCTCACATGCCACGGCACCTCCGGGCCGAGTTCTGCAGCGATGAACCCGGCTATGGCTTTCAACTGTGTATGGTCATCGTTATACCCCGGAATCACCAGAGTAGTCACCTCAAGCCATACCCCCGCCGCATAAATGCGCTGCAGACTCTCCAGTATCGGCTGCAGACGCGCACCGCACAGCTGGCGATACACCTTATCATTAAACGCTTTCAGATCGACATTCGCTGCATGCAACAGCGGTGCAAGGCGCGCGAAAGGCTCAGCCTCGATATACCCGTTGCTGATCATGATATTTTCCAGCCCCACATCCCGGGCCAGCGTTGCCGTCTCCAGCATGGTTTCATAGTAAATGGTAGGCTCGGTGTAGGTATATGCGATGGTACGGCAGCCACTGCGTTGTGCCGCCGCCACAATCCGGCGCGGCTCAATATCCTCCCCCGGAATCTCATCCTCCACCTGCGAGATAGATGCATTCTGACAGTGCCTGCAGTGCATGTTACACCCCGCTGCCGCCACAGAAAAACTCTGACTCCCAGGCACATAATGATACAGCGGCTTCTTTTCAATAGGGTCAACATTACTCGCCACAATACGCCCGTAGTTCAAACTGTACAGCACTCCGTCGTGGTTTTCGCGCACATGGCAAACTCCACGCGCCCCAGGCGCAATGCGGCACAGGTGCGGACACAGCGTGCAGCGCACGTATCGATCCTTTTCAGCACTCCAGAACATCGCTTCGCGCATGATCAGACACCTCCCGAACAAATTTCTCTTTTAAACAACGACTGATACTCACAGAGTGTAACAAATATCTTACAAATGGCGATAAATCCTTGACCCTTGCAGTATCAATCCATATAATCTGCCCTGCTCGTGCCGAAGTGGTGGAATTGGTAGACACGTCGGTCTCAAAAACCGATGCCTTCCGGGCGTGCGAGTTCGATTCTCGCCTTCGGCACCAGAATAAAATCAAGGGGTTACGCTTTTTGCGTGACCCCTTTTATTTTTGCAAGTTGCCATTTTGGGACAATTTCGGGCCAATTGCATCAGGAAAAATGTGTGTATAAACAAGGTCTCAGCATGAACACTACCACAGCCGATATCACACCCGCATCCAACCAAAGCGGCATGCTCCTCATGGCCGGAGCCATGCTGCTGCTCCCGATGATGGATGCCATGGCAAAACTGCTATCCACCAACCTTGGACCCGGTCAGATAGGCTTTGTGCGCTTTCTGATTCAGGCCCTGATGTTAAGCACTGCGGTGATATCAACCCGTCAGTTCTGCCCCATGCCTGCGAAGGCCAAGGTAAAAACCGCCCTCGCAGGTGCTTTTGTAGCCGGAACAATCACCTGCCTGTACTGGTCACTGGCTTTTTTACCCCTGGCTAATGCCATAGCTATCTTCTTTGTGGAACCCCTGCTTCTGACCCTGCTTTCGGCCTGGGTGCTGAGGGAAAAGA
>JAIVHC010000137.1 GCA_020201305.1 Geobacteraceae bacterium | reverse complement strand
GCGCAGCAGTACCAAGAATGACTTCACCTATGCGCAGGCACTGGATATTGTGGTCAGCGACATGGTGGCGCAAACCCTCACCGGTTTCGAGGCGATGCAGCGCCATTACGAGGAGCGCTCTCCCTTCAAGGAGGTGTATACCTTCTACACCCAGTACCGCCTTACCAAAGAGCTGGAGCAGATGGTGCTCAAGCCTGAGGATCTCGAGGTGAGCGCTGCGGAAGTTAAGCAGGCGTATGAGGATCAGCTGGAGCGCTTCAGCGTGCCCGAGATGGTGTACATGGCGCGCATAGAGACCCGCGAGGAGAAACTCGCTGACCAGTTGCGCGATAAAATCCAGCGTGGAGAGCCCTTTGCCGAGGTGGTGCGTCCCCTCACGCCCGAGGGCGTCCCCACGCGCTGGAGCAACCCGGCTGAAGAACCTCCTGTATTACAGCAGGCCCTTGAAAGCGCGGTGCCGGGGCAGAGCGGGGTGGTGGAGCTCGATGACCGGGTGTGTTTTTTCAAACTCCTGCATCGTGAGTCGGCGCAGGTGCAGGAATTCGAGCAGGTAAGGGAGCAGCTGCGTACAGAGCTTGAGGAGGAAAAACGCCGTCAGGCCCTCAATAGTCTGCACGAGCGTCTCCGCTCCGCATCTGAGGTAGAGGTGAACCAGCGCGTGTGGCAACGCATTCATGCTGATTTGGTAGAGGAGGAAGCGAGTGAAGCGTAATCTCTGCTATGTGTTGGTATTGTGTGTAAGTGTGGCGCTGGTGTGGGGGTGTAACCCGCGCAAGCCCCGCGGTGTCGGCATGCAGAAGACATGCCTCGAATGCCACGAAGAATATAACGCTCTGGCGCAGCAGAAGGTGGTTCATGCTCCGGTTGAAGAGAAGAACTGCAATGGCTGCCATCGCAATCACGGCATTATTGGGGGCGCATATCTGTTAAAAGCAGTGCCCCAGGTGTGCTATTCCTGCCATGAGGGGTTCAGCCCGGCGCAGCTTGCCGAGAATGTTCATCAACCCGTCGCGCAGGGGAATTGCAAGGCGTGTCACGAACCCCATGGGGGCGAGCACAAACGTCTCCACCCTGTAGCAGCGCAGGAGCTGTGTTTTGAGTGCCACACGCGCACCGAGTATCAGAATGCCGGCCCGCAGGCCCATCCCCCCGTAGCGCAGGGGTGTGGCACCTGTCATGCCCCTCATAGCAGCACCGCGCCCGAACTCCTGCACCAGGAGGAAAGCGCCATGTGCGCCACCTGTCATCCCGCCGCATCCGTGAGTGCGGCGCACGGAGGCATTTCCGCCACTCGCTGTGCCGAATGTCACGACCCCCACGGGGGGCGCGAACCCTCTCTGTGGCGCACCTCCGTGCATGAGCCTGTAGCATCAGGCGAGTGTGCCTCCTGTCATCAGGGCGGGGCCCTTGGAGGGGAACTGCTCTGCGTGTCACGTTCCCCACGCCAGCGACAGCACAGCACTCCTGAAGAGCGAAGAGCGTGACCTGTGCCTCGAATGTCATACCGATCTGAATCAGGGCGGTGCCCATCATCCCGATGCCGGTGCGCGTGACTGCCTTGAATGTCACGCCCCGCATCAGGCCGCAGCAGGGGCGGATTATCTCCTGCGCGCGCCTCAAAGCCAGGTATGTGTTGAGTGCCATGCCTATCCGGCGTCGGATACCCGCTTCCAGCACCCGCCGGTGCAGGAGCAGGAATGTCGCACCTGTCATAAGCTCCACAATGCCCCGGCACAAGGGTTGCTGAGTGGTGCACAGGATAAACTCTGCGCCGGATGTCACAGCGGTATCCGCCTCGATATGGCGGCCGCATCCGTACACTCACCCCTGCTGCAGGGCAAGTGCAGTGCGTGCCATGCACCCCACGGCGCAAAGCACTCCGCGCTGCTGGAAAAATCGGAACCTGAGCGCTGCCTTCAGTGCCACGAAAACAGTGCCGCGCAGTTCGAAGCGGGTTTCGGGCATATTCCTTTTGAAAAAGGGCGCTGCAGCGACTGCCACGAGTCCCACTCCGGCGCACATCCGTTCCTCCTCAACCAGCCCGAAGGCCAGGTGTGCTACCGCTGCCATGCGCAGCAGCAACCGGGCAAAGAAGCGCATGAGCACCAGCCCTTTGCCGAGGAGCGCTGCAGCGCGTGTCACCAATCCCACGGCAGCGATATCTCCGGATATCTGCGCCGCGAGAAACCCGAACTCTGTCTGGGGTGCCACACCGATATCGATCGCTTCTGGGAATCAGGCAGTGCGCATCAGCCTGCGCAACAGGGGGAATGTGCCGCCTGCCATGCAAGCCATGCAGCGCCGCGGCAAGGCCTCCTTGTGCGCGACAACGCACAGCTCTGCCTCGATTGCCATCAGCTCGATACGCAGCAGCTGGGCGATATCCACGGCGGCATAGCTCCCGATCCTGCAACCTGTACCACCTGTCACGATAGTCACGGTGGCCCACAGCCCTCTTTGCTGTATCCGGTGCAGCATACCCCGTTTGCGGAGGGAAAATGTGCCGATTGTCACGAGGAGAGCACCCCATGATAAATAAAGGTCTCATGCATATTATCCTTGCACTCCTGCTTTTGATAGGAGCCTCCAGCGGCGCACTGGCGCTCAACTGTGTCCAGTGTCACGACAGTATCGACTTCAAGGGCAGATACGAGCACACCCCGGTGAAGAATAATGAGTGCGATGCCTGCCACAGCCTGCACGTCTCGCGCCATCCGGGACTGCTCCTGCACGAAGAAGCGCAGCTGTGCAGCCAGTGCCATGCAGATGAGAGCGCAAGCTGTGCAGCCAGTGCCATGCAGATGAGAGCGCAATCTGGGAGCAGAGCCGTTACAGCCATGCGCCGGTACGCCAGGGGGAATGCACCGCGTGTCATGCCCCCCACGCCAGCGCCGAACCCGGTCTGCTTAAAGATGCGCAGAAAAAAGTGTGTGCCACCTGCCACGCCAGCCTGGAGCAGACCACAGGCACGCCGCATGCTCCCTTCGCGCAAGGCAAGTGTGCCAGCTGTCATGCGGTTCACGGTAGCGACACTCCCGCCCTGCTGCGCAGCGACGGGGCGCAGTTGTGCCTGCCGTGTCATAATACCGGCGCAGCGTGGGAGCGCAAACACATGGGACGCTCCGCGGCGGATATGAACTGCCTCGAATGTCATCACCCCCACGCGAGTAAAGAGGATAACCTCCTGCGCGAACTCCAGCATCAGCCCTTTAGCGCCGGTGAGTGCTCCACCTGTCATTCCGGCGGGAGCGCCGCACCCAAATGCCTTGCGTGCCACGCCGATGTTCTGCCGCAGTTCCAGCGCGTGCATACCCATCTGCAGGGGCAAGGGGATTCAGGGTGTGTCAAGTGTCACAGCCCGCATGTGAGCAGCCAGAAAGGGCTTCTCAAGGGCGTATCCGGTAATGTATGCCGCGATTGCCATGCAGATAAACTCGAGCGCCGCGAGAGCGCCCTGCATGTACATCCGCAGGCGAACCGCTGCAGCGATTGCCATGCCGGGCACGGTTCGGATGAGCCCTATATGCTGCGTGATGGCCTTGCCAAGGCGTGTGATTCGTGCCACGGGGAACACAGCACCTTCACCCACCCCATCGGGGAAAACTCCATTGACCCGCGCACCGGCACACCCATGGACTGCATATCCTGCCATGCCCCGTGCACCGGCACCGCGTTTGAACACAATCTGCGCGGCGGGCGCGAACGCGGCCTGTGTCTCCCGTGTCATCCCGGATATTAAGGTGAATATATGCGAAGAATCAAACACAGTTACCTAATA
>JAIVHC010000136.1 GCA_020201305.1 Geobacteraceae bacterium | reverse complement strand
GTCGTAACCACACTGAGAATAATCTGTTTCCTCAACCTCTGCGCCCAAACCGAGCCATTTACTTTTCAATGCTTTGATATCCATGGTGGATCAGGCTCCCTTCGGCATTCTGTTCTGCGGGAAAGGATTGCGCGTTCCGGCAATCTTCTCTTGCAGCTGAAGTATCCCCTCGATCAAAGCCTCAGGCCGGGGAGGACAACCGGGAACATAGATATCCACGGGAATAAGTTTATCCACCCCGAGCACCACATCGTAATTGGCTTCAACATCAAAAGGCCCCCCGGAGACGGCACAGTTACCCAGCGCAATGACATAGCGCGGTGCAGGCATCTGCTCATACAGCGTCAGCAGCACCGGAGCGAGTTTCTTATTAACCGTGCCCGCCACAATCATCAGGTCGGACTGGCGCGGTGAAGGCCGGAACACCTCGGCTCCAAAGCGGGAAATATCAAAGCGAGCCATACCGCAAACCATCATTTCAATGGCACAGCAGGCAATACCGAATGTCATCGGCCAGAGGGAATTGGCACGACACATATTGAGAACCTTATCGGCCAGCTCCAACTGGATAAGGCCTGCCTCTTCACCCGCACGCATGCCATCTGCAGCATAGCCATGCTCGCTTCGCTCCTTACACTCCTTGGCGTAGGAGTGAACCCTTAATAAACTTTTCTTCTGTTCGGCCACGTAAAGACTCCCTTGACCCAGGCGTAAACAATCGCCAGGGACAAAATACCCACAAATATAAATATTTCAGAAATACCCCGTACCAGCATCCCCAAGGCACTGCCAACGCCTAAGGCGAGGAAAACCAGCACATACATGTAATCGACCAGATAGTGTTCGATCATACCTTCTTGCCTCCCTCAATGGGATTACACCCTGCCTACCGGGCAGTGTGCATACTTATAAATACGCCAGACCAAACCACCGCCATTAACACAATGCCAGTGCATGAGTATATGGGTGTATGGGCGTATCGCAGGACCCGCACAAGGCGAGCAAACCATCGACTTGCTCCTTGTATCGAAATGGTAAAACATTGTCAAGATCATAATAAGCGTAAAAACACATTCACGAATACGTATTTGCACAACACATTGAAATCACAGGATATTACCCATGTGGGCTCCAGTGGAGTATCGCGTCAACTATTGGATACTGTATACAATTTTCATACGGTTTTTCCGTTCTATTTCACTCTTCACGGCTGCGAATCCCTCTTTTCCATAACTCTGTTCTGCAATGCCTGCCCGCGCTGAAACATGCCCGCGTAGCCTGATTTGATTTGACTTTACCCCCTCCTCATGGTACGCACGGAACCTTATATATTTACCGGCTAAGTGCCCTTTTCCAACATTGAACTACTAAAAGAGAATAGACTTCAGTTCCCCCGCCGCGCAAACAGGCACGGAGCACAGGTTCTGGAGCACAAAAGGACTTCAAAATGCGTAACAATATTGTTCACATCGGTGCCGGCGAGCTCACATACGAGATACGTGCTATTGTTGATATTGCTGAAAAGCTTGCACATCTCGGCATCAAAACCAATATGGAAAATATCGGTGACCCCATCGCCAAAGGGGAAAAAATCCCTAACTGGATGAAGGAGATTGTTGCCGACCTCGCCATGCAGGACTGCTCCTATGGTTACTGCGCTACCAAAGGCGTGCTCGAGACACGTGAGTTTCTCGCCCAGAGGACCAACAGCCGCAAAAAAGCCCAGATCACTGCGGATGATGTCGTGTTTTTCAATGGCCTGGGGGATGCGATTCAGAAGGTGTACGGTTTCTTAAAACGCGAAGCGCGTGTAATCGGCCCCTCTCCCACATATTCCACCCACTCTTCGGGTGAAGCCGCCCACGCCGGACAGGCTCCGGTGTCGTATCGACTCGACCCGGATAACAACTGGTACCCGGATCTCGACGATCTGCGTCTTTCCATCAAGTACAACCCCGCTATTTGCGGCCTTCTCATCATCAACCCGGACAACCCCACCGGCGCGGTTTACCCGGAGCGGGTTCTAATGGAGATGCTTGAACTCGCACGCAAATACGATCTTTTTGTGATCTGCGATGAAATCTACCACAACATCATCTACAACGGCGAATCCACGCGCCCCATATCCGACCTGATCGGGGACATCCCCGCCATCGCGATGAAGGGGATCAGCAAGGATCTCCCCTGGCCCGGATCGCGCTGCGGCTGGATTGAGATCTACAACCGGGACAAGGACCCGATGTTCAATCAATACATCCAGTCCATCGTCAACTCCAAGATGGTCG
>JAIVHC010000135.1 GCA_020201305.1 Geobacteraceae bacterium | reverse complement strand
ATCGACAAAAAAATGCGGCTCCTGCACATGGGTTATTTCGGTAATCCACTGCATGGGCAACGGGCCCATGGGATGCACGTGATAGCGCACCAGCATCCCCGGATGCATCCTATGCGGCACTTCGGAAAGGACGGTGAAATTCATCCAGCGCGGAGTTATCTTACACAGGTTGTGCGGGTCGGAGAAAAATTCCCACGCGGTGTGGATATCCACGGGAAGGTACTGCTCACGTTCAAGGGTATAAAGTTTCATATTCACCTCAACCAATTTCGGTTTAATGCTTAATGGCCGAGTTGCGCCAGACATTCCGCCCGCACCGCTTCAAGACCGGCGATGGTCGCCATCTGGGTGGTATCTCCGACAATACCGCGTCCGGTCCAATCGTTGCCAAAGCGCACATACAGCGATTCGAGCTCCCGTTCCACCTGCTGCTTGGTCTCTGCGGGATTTTCCTTGACCTGCGCGGCAAAAAAATCTTTAAGTCCATTAACGATCTCATCCTGGCGTTGTTCGAGAAACTCCATATCGTCCTCCTCTGGGTAAGGCAGCTGCACAGAAGCAGCATAATTCAATCTAGTTCACTCTCAGCTTTTCCAGCTTAATATTTAACTGGATTTATGCGATTTTCTGTTATACTATCCACATAAATATAACTTTGTCTAGGACAAATTCACCAGGGGTTATAACCATGAATATAAAACAGTTGAGTCAGGAAGTAGGGATCGGGGAGGATACCCTCAGGGTGTGGGAACGACGCTATGACTTCCCCCGCCCCGGACGCGATCGGCGCGGGCGGCGCCAATATCCGCAGGAGCAAGTGAAACAATTGCGCGTGGTTCGGCAGTTGCAATTGGATGGACATCGTCCGGGGGCAATATTTAAGCTGGGGCCGAAGCAGCGCATGGAGCTGCTGCATCAGGAGACGAACCACCAACACTTGAAGCAAATCTCGCTGGAGTGGATGCTTAACGCCGGACCGGATGCGATCCTTCTCTGGCTCGGACAGCAGTTCAAGACCCTGGGGCTGGAGAAATTTATCCGCACATGCTGTATTCCCCTGATCTATTTTATTGATCTGAGCTGGAAAACCAGGGCTATAGGGGTGGCGCGCGAACATCTCATTTCGGATCAGCTCTGTGTGGCGTTGCATCAGTATCTGGATCGCTGCAACCGTATAAACCGCGAAAAACCCGCCAAGCGGCACTGCCTGTGTCTCACCCTTAACCACGAGCGCCACAAACTAGGACTCCTTATGGCCGCATGCATCATTGCCGACAGCGGCCTACCCTGCACCTGGATACAGGAGGATCTGCCTTTAAGTGAAATTAAAGCGGCTCTGGAGGTCACCAGCACTAATGCGGTGGTACTCTCCTTCAGTATCCACTACAGCACGCGCGCCGCCATGGAACAACTTGCCACCCTGCGCCAGATGCTGCCTGCCTCCATCCCTATCATTGCAGGCGGCGGAGCGCTGGAGGGGGAGAAGAATATCCCCGGTGTGCACATCTCCACCGATCTCATGCA
>JAIVHC010000189.1 GCA_020201305.1 Geobacteraceae bacterium | reverse complement strand
CTTAGAGGAAATTGTCCCTTGAAATCTTAATCCCAATGCATGTGGAATTCAGTATGGAGATACCCGAACATATAGCCATTATTATGGATGGCAACGGACGCTGGGCACGCCAGAATGGATTGCCGCGCTTCGCCGGGCACCAGGAAGGGGTTAACACCGTACGTCGGATCGTGCGTGAGTGTTCGCGGCTGCAGATCAGATATCTGACTCTGTATGCCTTCAGCTCAGAAAACTGGCATCGCCCGGAGCAGGAAGTGCAGGCGCTGATGAGTCTTCTGGATACTTATCTGGCAAGTGAAATTTCCCTGCTCCAACAAAACGATATCCGCCTCAATGTCATTGGTGATCTTACCCGCCTGCCTACACATTTGCGTGAGAAAGTGGAAGACAAGGTACGCCAGACCAGGGGAAATTCTTCCATGACCCTTACCCTGGCACTTTCATATGGAGCCCGGGACGAAATGTTGCGAGCCGTGCGTAGTGTATGCACAGATGCCGTGGCAGGTGTAATCGACCCGGCCGATCTCGACGAGCGCATGTTTTCAACCTACCTGGACACCGTAGCCATGCCTGATCCGGATATTCTCATCCGTACCAGCGGGGAGCAGCGCATAAGCAATTTTTTACTCTGGCAGATAGCCTATACCGAGCTGTTTTTCTGCCCCTGTTTCTGGCCCGAATTCGGCCTTGATCACCTTGATTCAATTCTCAAAGAATATCAGAATCGCTGCCGCCGTTTCGGACGAGTAAGTAACGAAACCTTTCCTCAGTAATCATTAAACGTAATAAAGGGATATTGTGCTTAGGGATAGAATTATTACCGCTCTGATTGCTTTACCACTGGTAGTGGTGCTGACGTTGTTTGCCAGTACCGGCATATTTTTTACCGCCACCCTTGTGCTTGTAGTGCTGGCTGTGCTGGAGGCATTATATGTTTTCCGTCCCCAGGCCGATGTCGCCCTCAAGGGATTGGTGTTAGGTGGTGGGCTGGGTATCTACACCTCTGCATGCTGGTATCCGTCTTTGTTTGCGCAGGTTTTCAGCATCGCGTTTTTGTTGTTGGGAACCTTTTACCTGCTGCGTTTTAAAGATATTGTTCTGGTCATCAATGATTGCGCCGTTGTGCTGCTCGTGTGGGCATATGTGCCGGTTCTGTTCAGCTATACTGTCTTGCTTCATGCTCTTCCTAACGGGCATGAATTGGTATTTATGGTGCTGCTTATGACGATGCTGTGTGATACGAGCGCGTATTTCGCTGGCACACGCTGGGGTAAACATCGACTGTATCCCGCAGTCAGTCCCAAGAAAAGTATCGAAGGCGCGGTAGGTGGAATCTGCGGTGCAGTTTTCGCTGCTCTGGTTTCAAAATGGATCTACGTGCCCGAATTCAGTTTTTTTACCGCCTTGGGATTTGGAATCGTCATAGGTGTGTTTGCCCAGGTGGGGGATTTGTTCGAGTCGTTACTTAAACGCTCTGCACAAATCAAAGATTCCGGACAGCTATTGCCCGGTCATGGCGGAATGCTTGACCGCCTCGACAGTCTTCTGTTTACCTTCCCGCTCGCATATCTCTACGTTAAGCTGGTGCTTTAAATGGAAGTAAAACGTATTGCAGTTCTGGGGTCTACCGGTTCCATTGGCGTTAGTACCCTTGATATCGTGCGTGCCTATCCGGAACGTTACACCATTGAAGCCCTGGTTGCGGGTAACAATATTGATGTGTTGGAGCGCCAGATACGCGAATTCAGCCCGCGCATGGTGGCAATGGAAAACGCAGAGACTGCCGGCATCCTGCGCAATCGGGTTGCAGACCTCGATATAGAGGTGCTAAGCGGAGTTGAGGGCGCGCGCTCCTGCGCCATCTGCGCCGACACCCAGATGGTTGTGTCGGCTATCGTTGGGGCTGCGGGGCTAGTGCCTACCATGGCTGCCATAGAAGCAGGCAAAGACATCGCTTTGGCCAACAAAGAGGTGCTAGTTGCTGCCGGAGAGCTGGTGATGCGTGCGGTCAGGAACAACGGGGTTCGTCTGCTGCCGGTCGACAGTGAACACTCCGCCGTATTTCAGGCAATGGCAGGGCAACGCAGTGAAGATATGCGCCGTATAATCCTTACCGCTTCCGGGGGGGCTTTGTGGCATTGGGATAGCCAGCAGTTGTGTAACGCTACTCCTCAGCAGGCTCTTGCACATCCTAACTGGGATATGGGGCGCAAGATAAGCATAGACTCGGCAACCATGATGAACAAGGGTCTTGAGGTTATCGAAGCGGCATGGCTGTTTGACATGCCGGTTGAACACATTGATGTGCATATTCATCCCCAGAGTATTGTCCATTCCATGGTTGAGTATATCGATGGTGCAGTACTGGCGCAGTTAGGGGTTCCGGATATGATGGCTCCCATTGCTTACGCACTGGCCTGGCCTGAGCGCCTTCCCCTTAAACTTGAGCCGTTGGATCTATGCAAACTTTCCGGACTTACTTTTTATCCTCCCGACAATGAGCGCTTTCCGTGTCTTTGCCTAGCATATCAGGCCGTACAGGCCGGAGGAGGGGCTCCTGTAGTGATGAATGCAGCAAACGAAATCGCTGTAGAGGCTTTTTTGCGCGAACACATTGGATTTATGGATATCCCCCGCCTTATTCAGGGGGTTCTTGAGCAGATACCATCCCAATCCATAACCAGTGTGGATGATATTATCTATCTGGATACTGTGGCGCGAAACAAGGCTTTTAAACTTTCCAAGACATTAAAATTCAAGCGGAGTATGTAATGACTACCATATTTGCCGGCATCCTGATGCTGGGTGTGCTGGTGTTTGTGCACGAACTCGGACATTTTGCCGTTGCCAAATTTACCGGGGTAAAAGTACTGCGTTTTTCCCTGGGGTTCGGGCCCAAACTTGTCGGACGCACCTGGGGAGAAACAGAGTATCAGATCAGCCTTATCCCTTTGGGCGGGTATGTGCAGATGCTCGGTGAAGGTGGTGGAGAAGGCGAAGACCAGGAGCTCAGCGCCACTGAGCGCGCGCGCAGCTTTGCGCATAAACCGGTAGGACAGCGTATGGCCATAGTCGCAGCAGGGCCGCTGATGAATCTCCTTCTCCCGCTGTTTCTCCTTCCGTGGGCTTATTTTATCGGGGTAAATGTCCCGGCATATCTGGAGCAGACTCCCTGTGTAGGCTATATAGTGGAGGATTCAGATGCAGGCAGGGCCGGGTTCGAGGTGGGAGATTGTATTCAGGCTCTTAACGGCAAGACCCTGCCCACCTGGAACGAAACCAATAAGGCCCTCATACCAGCTGCCGGAGATGAACTTGTGTTTGAGGTTCAACGCTCCAGCGAAACCGTTTACCTGCGTATCGATGCGGACAATAACAGCCTTGAGGGGTTGCAGTCGCTGGGGATTCTTCCTCCTCAGCCTCCGATTATAGGTTCTCTGAGTCCGGATATGCCCGCCGCCAAATCCGGCTTGGAGCAGGGGGATACCATTGTGAGTATCGGCAATGAATCCATTGATTCCTGGTATGACCTGCACAACGCCATCCAGGATCTTGATGGAGACAAGACCACCTTTATTGTGGAACGTAACGACACTACGCATGCTATTGAGATCAGTCCCAAACGCGATGCACAGCGAGATGCATGGCTTGTAGGGATAACCCCGCAGCAGCAGAGTGTACAGCAGAGTTATTCCGTTGGCGGTTCAATTAAAGCCGGATATGAACGTACCAAAGAACTTGTTTCCCTGACGGTGACATTTATCCGTAAAATGGTTGCTGGTGATGTAGCTACCGACAATATTGGTGGACCTATCATGGTGATGCAGATTGCAGGGCAGGCGGCACAGACAGATTTGAGTACTATCCTGACCGTGCTCGCATTTATCAGTATCCAATTGGGGATACTTAACCTGCTTCCGGTTCCGGTTCTCGATGGGGGGCACCTAATATTCTTTTTATACGAACTTATCTTCCGCCGTCCGTTATCGTTGCGCGCGCGCGAAGTAGCACAACAGGTAGGGTTGGGGCTGTTGCTCCTGTTGATGTTGCTGGCATTCTATAATGATCTGGCACGCCTGTTTTTACAGTAAGAGCATTTTTCCTAGTCTCGAGGAATCAATGAACCAGCTGTTGTTAAGCTTTGATACATCGACCCCCCGTGGCAGTGTTGCGCTGGTGAGTGAGAGCGTAGTAGTCGGGGAGGTGAGTCTTGATGTCAAACATCGCCCCCATTCAGACTATCTGTTGCGCCATGCGCATTTTCTGTTGCAGGAAAGCGGGGTCACATTGGCAGATATTACCGGGCTTTGTGTCGTGAACGGTCCCGGCTCTTTTACCGGTTTGCGTGTCGGTCTTGCCACGGTTCAAGGGCTGGCGCAGAGCCTGGAACTGCCTGTTTATCAGATTTCCTCCCTCCTTGTTCTGGGTTTTATGTATGGAAGGGCCCCGTGTGTGCAGTATTGTCTGCTTGATGCAAGGAAACAAGAACTGTATGGGGCACTTTTGCAGTGGGGTGCCAACGGCCCGAGGGTGGAGCAGATGTTTGTTCTCCCACCGGCGGCTATCTGTGAGCACATCAACGCCCATCATGCATCAGAACCAGTGATCCTGATCGGGCACGGTGCAGAAATATATCACGAATTGTTTCAGCGTGAATGTAATGCAGATCTGTATTTCAGCGGCTCCGCATCGCAGATACCTTCGGCAGCGGATGCGGTTCAACTGCTGTTGCAGTGGCCGGGTCTATTCCCGCCTGTGCAGGTGTATGAAATTCAAGCTCAGTATGTGCGCCCTTCAGATGCGGAACTTCAGCAGCGCAGAGGACGGCTCGCTTAATCAACATTGATGGCGTCGCAAAAAGTCCGCCCTGCGGCGTTACGGCGTTTTTTCAGGACCTCGACATACCAGATGTAAGCCTTCGTCCCTGAAAAACCACCAGGCCTTGTAGGTCGAAATTTTTGCTTAGCCATCTTATGATTTTTTGCGAAAGCATCAATATTGTCGCGACGCCATCATTGTTTGAGTTGTAAAACAATGTTAGTGCACTACATCAACGTAGTTGACAATGTGCGTGCCCCTTGGGTAATCTGTAAGAGAGTAAAGTGCTTGTTTGAGGTACTCTAACCCGGGAGGTGTCTAGATGGATATTAGCCAGGAAGATATAACTCAATTAGCTTCAGATGATCCTCATTTCCGGATGCTCTACGAACAACACCGCATCTATGAAAAGCAACTGAAGAACTTCGATGACAGCGCCTATCTCTCGGCGGATGATGAATTGGAACGCAAAAAGATCCAGAAACTTAAACTGACAGGCAAGGATGAAATGAATCAGATTCTGGCTCAGTCCAGAGGGGAGTAAGAAATCCCAACGCTGATTTCTCAGTTATATAGGAAGGGTTTGGGTATTCCCAAACCCTTTTTGTACTCTGGCGGGTTTTTCGTTATACGGAATGTTTTTGTTCCAGTATCAAACATGGGCGGTTTTATGTCTTTGGATATTGACTCGTTAAATTGCATATAAAGTTACAAATCAAGGTGAGTTCACATGGGTAAATATCGATCAGAAGTATCCGTATCAGGAAGAAACATGGCAGGAGCGAGGGCTCTGTGGCAGGCTACCGGGGTGAAAAAGGGCGACTTTGGTAAGCCGGTGGTGGCAGTGGTAAACTCCTTTACCCAGTTTGTCCCCGGGCACGTACATCTCAAAGACCTGGGGCAACTTGTGGCTTCCGAGATTGAAGCGCACGGTGGAATCGCCAAAGAATTTAACACCATGGCTATATGCGACGGTATTGCCATGGGACATGGCGGCATGCTTTACAGTCTCCCTTCACGTGAACTGATTGCGGATACCGTGGAGTATATGGTCAATGCCCACTGTGTCGATGCCATGGTGTGCATCTCCAACTGCGACAAAGTCACGCCGGGGATGCTGATGGCGTCCATGCGCTTGAATATCCCCACTATTTTCGTCACCGGTGGGCCGATGGAAGCAGGGCATAGCCGCATTGGAGATAAGGATGCTGCCCTTGATCTGGTTGATGCCATGGTTGCAGCTGCGGATTCTAATGTCAGTGATGCGCAGGTGGATCAGTATGAAGAGCACTCATGCCCCACATGTGGCTCTTGTTCCGGCATGTTTACCGCCAACTCCATGAATTGCTCTTGTTCCGGCATGTTTACCGCCAACTCCATGAATTGTCTCACTGAAGCTCTGGGGATGAGTTATCCGGGCAATGGTACCTTGCTCGCAACCCACGCCGAGCGCAAGCAGCTGTTTTTGCGTGCCGGAAAAGAAATTGTCGCTCTGGCGCAACGCTGGTACGAACAGGATGATGCCTCTGTGTTGCCACGCTCTATTGCTAACTTGGATGCATTTGAGAACGCCATGCGCCTGGATATAGCCATGGGTGGATCTACCAATACAGTGTTGCATCTCCTTGCGGTTGCACGTGAGGCTGAAGTGGATTTCAGCATGGAGAATATCAATGCCCTTTCGCGCCAGACTCCCAATCTGTGTAAAGTAGCTCCTGCGGTGCAACACTACCATATAGAGGACGTACACCGAGCAGGGGGGATTTTTGCTATCCTGGGAGAACTTGATCGTGCGGGTCTGATTAAACGCGATGTCCCGGTTATTCACGCCGATAGCATGGGAGATGCGATCGACGCCTGGGATCTGCGTCGAACCGAAGCCGTTGAAGTAAAACAGATGTATCTTGCCGCACCAGGGAGAAGACGCAATCTGGTTCCCTTCAGCCAGGATGAGCGCTGGCCTCAGGCGGATCTGGATCGTGAGAACGGATGTATTCGTGCTCTTGAACATGCCTATAGTAAGGATGGTGGTCTCGCGGTGCTATACGGGAATCTTGCCCCTGATGGCTGTATTGTTAAAACTGCAGGGGTGGATGAATCTATCCTTACCTTTTCGGGATCGGTGAAGATCTATGAGAGTCAGGAAGAGTCGATTGACGCCATTTTAGCTGGTGAGGTACTGGAAGGGGATATCGTCATAATACGTTATGAAGGCCCGAAAGGGGGGCCCGGAATGCAGGAGATGCTCTATCCCACCAGTTATCTGAAATCCAAAGGGATGGGCAAGACGTGTGCCCTGGTTACAGATGGGCGCTTCTCCGGGGGCACTTCCGGTCTGTCAATCGGCCACGTTTCCCCGGAGGCGGCGGAGCAGGGTGCCATAGCGCTGCTTGAAGCAGGGGATATGGTGGATATCGATATCCCGGGTAGAAGTATCAATATCCGCATAGAGGCACAGGAACTGGAGCAGCGCCGCGCACGCATGCAGCAACGCGGTGCGGGTGCATGGCGTCCATTGGAGCGGAAGCGTGAAGTGAGCAGGGCGCTGCAGGCCTACGCTGCAACAACAACAAGTGCAGCACAGGGGGCGGTACGTGACGTTACCCAACTCTGTGATCGCTAATATTATCTATACAGGCACCATTGTACGACCATGGCTTGAGCGATTGTAACTTTTCAGTCGGGGCTTATGGCACCCATTCCAAGGGACACTTTGCGCCGTCCATGGCCGTTCGACTGTCGCCGTCCATGGCGACAGACGCCCTTTCCATGGGTACCACAAGCCCCTACCAATAGTGGTGGTGAATAGTTACAAGCGATTTAATTTATTTATCTACATATCAGATAGTTACGGGAGGTGAAGCAGTGAAGAAGACAGGGTCCCAGATATTGCTTGAATGCTTGCGACTCGAAGGAGTTGAAACTATTTTCGGTTACCCGGGGGGTACCGTTATCAATCTCTACGATGATTTGATGGATTCGCCTATCCACCATATCCTTAACCGCCACGAACAGGCAGCAGTCCACGCTGCTGATGCGTTTGCTCGTTCTACGGGGAAGGTCGGGGTTGCTATTGCAACCAGTGGCCCCGGTGCTACCAACACCGTAACCGGGATCGCTACCGCATACATGGATTCGATCCCCATGGTAGTAATCACCGGCCAGGTTCCCACTCCTCTGATCGGCAATGATGCATTCCAGGAGGCGGATATGGTGGGGATTACCCGCCCCATAACCAAGCACAATTATCTGGTGCGTGACATCAAAGATCTGGCGCGCATAGTGAAGCAGGCCTTTTATATTGCGAGCACCGGGCGCCCGGGACCAGTCCTGATAGATTTGCCCAAGGATATCCAGGTTGCGAGTACTGAATTCAGCTATCCGGATAAAGTCGAGCTGCGCGGGTATAAGCCCACCATAACTCCGAATCTACGCCAGTTAGACAAAGCGGTGGAGATGATGTTGGAGGCACGCAAACCGGTTCTCTACGTAGGAGGT
>JAIVHC010000025.1 GCA_020201305.1 Geobacteraceae bacterium | reverse complement strand
CGCTTCTGTTCCGGATAGGTGAGTTTGGTCTGAAATCCCACCATATTATACTGCGTCGCCTCGCGGTTATCCTGGCGTAGTTGTATCACGGCATACGCCTCGCGCCCGGTGCGCGGGTCAGGCAGACCCACAGGCTTCATGGGGCCGAACGCCAGGGTGCGCTCACCGCGGCGCGCCATCTCCTCTATGGGCATGCAACCTTCAAAGTGAAGCATATTCTCAAAGTTGTGCGCTTCCACCTTATCCGCCTCAAGCAGGGCGCGCACAAAGGCATAGTACTCCTCCCGGTTGAGGGGGCAGTTAAGATAATCCGCGTCACCTTTATCGTAGCGCGAAGCGCGCCACACCACAGAATAATCAATAGAATCTGCACTAACAATCGGGGCAATCGCGTCGTAGAAATACAGGTCCTCCGCCGTAGTGCGCTGTGCGATGTCCGCTGCGAGCGTGTCGGCGGTAAGCGGCCCGCTTGCCACCACGACCACACCCGTAGCGGGGATACGTTCCACCTCGGTATGCTGTACCTCAATCAGGGGATGTTCTTGGATATGCCGGGTGATATAGGTGCTGAACGCCTGGCGATCCACCGCCAGAGCGCCTCCGGCGGGAACCGCAGTAGCATCCGCCGCCTGCATGAACAGGGTTCCCGCACGCCGCAACTCCTCCTTCATGCACCCCACCGCATTGTTCATTCCTGCGCCCCGCAGACTGTTGGAGCACACCAGTTCTGCCAGGGTTTCGAGTTCATGCGCCGGGGAGTAGCGTTGCGGTTTCATCTCCAGCAGGCGCACCTGCACCCCACGCTGCGCCGCCTGCCATGCGGCTTCGCACCCGGCGAGCCCGGCACCGATGATGGTTAGCTCAGGAGTTGGGGATGATGCTGTTTGTTGCTGTATTGGCATTTTATTTAAATCCTGTCGTGGTTTATATTATTGTAGGGGCGCATTGCATGCGCCCTTATGTGCGTTGATGCGAACCAAAATCGAGGGCGCATGCAATGCGCCCCTACCCCAGGATCTGGCACCAATGGCCCGTCCCGCAAGCTAAAAAGACCGCGCCAGTAGCAGCGCAGTCTTTTTGGATTATTCAATATATGAGCGCGCCAGGCCTAGCTTTTTTTGCTCTCTGTGGTGCTTTTGCTAGTGGTGCCTTTTTTGGGCGCAGTTTTGCTTTTAGCTGCCGTAGTCGTTGTTTTTTTCGCCGGACTTTTCTTTGCTGTTGCCTTCTTCGCCGGGGCTTTTTTTGCCGTGCTCTTTTTGGCTGCAGGGGTCTTCTTCTCGGGCTCTACCAAAACCTCTTTGAAATCACATTCCTTCTGCGCGCACTTGCGTACCGTACCTTCACGCTTGGTGGTCTTCTCCACCGTCAGGGGAAAACCGCACGTGGGACACGGCTGCTCCAGGGGCTTATCCCACAGGGCGTATTTACATTTAGGATAGCGATTACACGAGTAGAAGATCTTCCCGTAGCGGCTTTTCTTCTCCATGAGTTCACCATCATCGCAATCCGGACACTTGATATCCAGCGGTTTGGGCTTTACCAGCGGCTGGATGTTTTTGCAGTCCGGATACGCACTGCAGGCGAGGAACTTGCCGTAGCGCCCCATCTTGATCACCATGGGGGCACCGCACTTGTCACATTTTTCATCCGTGACTTCGGGCTCCTCCTTAGCGCTCCCGTCCAGAGGCTCGGTGTGGCGGCAATCAGGGAAACCACTGCAGGCGAGAAATTTACCCGCGCGCCCGAGTTTCACCACGAGTTTCTTGCCACATTCGGGGCACTCCTTATCGGTCTCTTCAGTGGTGACATCAGACTTGCTGATCTCGGCATCTTTCTCTTCAAGCAGGTTTACAAACGGATCCCAGAAGGATTTGAGCAGGGGTTTCCACTCTTGTTCCCCGCGGGATACTGCATCCAGATCCTCTTCGAACTTCGCGGTAAAGTCGTAATCCACATATTTGGTGAAATGGTTGGAGAGGAGATCACTGACCACCAGACCCACATCCTCGGCGTAAAAGGCGCGCTTCTCCAGACGTACATAGCGCCGCGTCACCAGGGTATTCATGATCGATGCATAGGTGGAAGGACGCCCGATGCCGTAAGCTTCGAGGCTCTTTACCAGGCTTGCCTCAGTATAGCGCGGCGGCGGCTGGGTGAAATGCTGATTGGGGAGAAGTTCCTGACACTGGATGGTGTCGTTCTCCTGCAGGGGAGGGAGCATCCCCTCCGGCTCTTCGTCGGATTCGGTGTCCGTACCCTCGATATAGAGCTTCATAAAACCGGGAAAACGCAGCACCTGCCCTGTGGCACGAAAAGCATAGATGCGACCATCACCCTGTTCTGCGAGGGTAGAGATGTCCACGGTGGTAGCGTCAAGGCGGGCGAGCGCCATCTGTGATGCAAGTGTTCGCATCCACACCAGGCGATAGAGCTTGTACTGATCTGAGGTGAGGTTACCCTTGATTTTATCCGGAAGGTTTTCCAATGAAGTGGGGCGCACCGCTTCGTGCGCTTCCTGGGCATTCTTGGCTTTATTCTTGAAAAACCGCGGTTTATCGAGGGCGTAATCCTCGCCGAAGAGTGAGACAATCTGTTCGCGCGCTTCGGTGAGGGCAATATTGGAAAGCGCCACGGAGTCGGTACGCATATAGGTGATCAGACCCACGGGGCCGGAACCGATGTCGATCCCCTCATAGAGTTTCTGCGCCACGCTCATGGTCTTGCGCGCGGAAAAGCCGAGCTTTCGGCTCGCTTCCTGCTGCAGAGTACTGGTGGTGAACGGCGGGGCGGGGGAGCGTTTCTTCTCCTTGCACTGTACCGAAGTCACCTTGAGTTCACGCCCATCAATGGCCTCTACATAGGCTTTTGCCTGCTCTTCATTGCCGATATCAAATTTTTTGAGATTTTTGTGATCCACTGCATGCAGATGTGCCTTGAAGCTTTTCTCCTGCGTGCTGAGCATGGAGGCATCAATGCTCCAGTACTCTTTGGGCTTGAACTCTCCAATCGCCTTTTCGCGTTCGCAGATCAGGCGCAATGCCACCGACTGCACACGCCCGGCGGAGAGCCCATAGCGGATCTTTTTCCACAGAAACGGCGACAGGGTGAACCCGAAGAGGTAATCGAGAATGGAGCGCGCCTGCTGCGCATTCACCAGATTGGTGGATATTTTATGTGGTTTGGCGACCGCCTCCTGAATTGCGGGCTTGGTGATCTCGTGAAAGGTTACGCGCTTCACCACCGGTTTTTTGCTTGTTTCGGGGATATTCAAGGCCTGGAGCAGATGCCAGGCAATCGCTTCCCCTTCGCGGTCAAGGTCAGTGGCGAGGAGCAACTCTTCACACTTCGCCGCTTCGCGCTTCAGTGCTTCCACGTGCTTTTCGCTCTCGGGCAGAACCTGATATTTAGGCACAAAGCCGGCATCCACATCCACCGAGCCCTGCTTGCTCGGCAACGCGCGCACATGCCCGTAGGAGGCCATAACCTTATAATCCTTACCCAGAAACTTTTCGATGGTTTTCGATTTTGCCGGGGATTCCACTATAACCAGTGAACGAGCCATGAAGTGTTCCTTGCATGAAAGCTTTGATTCAAGATAAAAAAAAGGCTGCGTTACGTAGCAGCCGGGCAATCAATCAGTGGTAAAGTTTATGCCAGTTCTCCGCGGCAATGCAGTCAATCTGGCGTTTGCCGTGCTGGCTATCTCCAACCATGGCCAACGTTACCATGTGCTTTATTTCGCGCAGGCTGAGGCGGTCGCGTTCCTGATAGCACGCACGCAGAATAACCTCTTCGGCCAATTCCGTGCTGATAAGTCCCTGTTGCAGCAGGCGCACAAGGTAACCGCGCGCACGCCGTGACAGAACCAACTCCTCCTGCGGCGCAAAGAGACGCAACGGCATGGTAACCGGTTCTGCGTCCAGGTTCTCATCCGGCTCCAGGGCTACGGACTCAATCCATCCGAAGGCGGCTTCAATTTCATCCTGCTTGAATCCGGCAGAAAGGAGACTTTCTACAATCTGCTCTTCGCTGGAAAAATCATCTTCACTCAAAAAGCTGGTGGCAATGATTCCGACGATGCGCAAAATGCGTTCGCTTACAACAGTCATAAATACCTGTATTTTTTATGTATCAGGCCCGGATATAGCGGGCTCCGGGCAGGGCTTTTACCAGCCCCTGCAGCTCCAGGTGCAGAACGATAGACGAAACGTCCATGGGTGTCAAGCCACTTTCCCCGGCGATCTCGTCCACATGCAAGGGGTCGGAACCCAGCAGAATAAAGACCTTTTTCTCTCCCGGAGCAAGGGTTTCCACTGCCTGCGCAGAGAGATCGCCCCCGCCCGCAGAACCCTGCGGGTTATCGTTCCCCTCTTGTTCCGGTACTCCGGAGATACTGAAGAGATTCTGCCCTGCTGTAGTTGCAGGCGCATAGCGCCGATATTCATCTAAGACATCCTGAGCACTGGTTACTATGATCGCTCCATCCTTGAGCAATTGGAGAGTACCGCTACTTGCAGGGCTGTACACCGAACCCGGCACGGCAAACACATCACGCCCATGTTCCAGGGCAAATTCAGCCGTAATCAGCGATCCGCTCCGCGCCGCAGCTTCGACAACCACAACCGCTGCACTCAGGGCACTGATAATGCGGTTACGTCCGGGAAAGTGGTGAGCCAACGGCTCACATCCTGGAGGGTATTCGGAGATAAGGGCACCACTTGCGCCCACCCCATGGTACAGATGTGCATTGGAGCGCGGATAAACCACATCAATACCGCCACCCAGTACCCCCATGGTGCTCATGGATCCCGGCTTATCCGCGCCCGCAGCGCTGAGTGCGCCTTCATGTGCGGCACCGTCAATTCCGCTGGCCATTCCACTCACCACGCAGAATCCGGCGCTGGCCAGATCGCGTCCGAGTTCCTTTGCCATGCGCTTTCCATCGCGCGTCGCACGGCGTGAACCCACTATGGCAATGCACGGACGGGTGCTCAGCTCTCCGCTGACATACAGCAACGCGGGAGGATCACTGATCTCGCGCAATAGACGCGGATATTCCGCACAGTTGATACTCAGAATCCTTACCTGATGCTCGCGAATATATTCCACCCCCCGCAGCACCAGAGGGTCATCCGCAGCGGGTATCTCTCCGATACGGGCGGTGCTGATGCCGGCCCTGTGTGCCCACTGTGCAGGCGAATGCTGGAGTATCGCAGCAGGGCACGGATACGCGTGTAAGAGTTTTATCAGAGTGGCGCGCCCCAGCCCATTGGTTAGGTTAAGACGCAGGAGCGCGAGTTGATCCGCATCCACAGTTATACCCTCCAAAAAATTTTATACGCTATTTATTCCATACAGCTAATGCAAAAGACGTAAAAAAAGGGCCGTCCCCGACCCCTTTTTTACGTCTTTGTATTTACCCTACTCGGTTTCTGTATATACCAGATCTCCGCGCACGATAGGCTCGGCGGCCTTGAGGATCAGAGCCGCTGCCGTGGAAGTGTCCGTTTTGACAACCAGAGCCCGCCCGAGCAACGTATCAGGGAGTTCCACATTATCCCCCTGCAAACCGAGTTCACTCGCTGTCCGCGGGCGCACCACGGTGAGCATATTTCCGCTTTGCAAACCCGCATCGGTTCCCATATCCACGTAAAACACATCCCCTTGTGCCAAGGACAACTGCCTTTGCTGTCCCGCAATGATGGTACCATTGATAACGCTATCGGCGCGGCGGAGTACGATATCCTCTTCAGGCTCCACATGGGGTAATAGAATGGTGCCTCGCTCAATCTCCTGCACCGCTGCGCTGATCACCCCGGAATACACCTGCTTATGTGCCCTATTGAGATCCAGAGAACCGACGCGGGTGATTTTGTGCCCGAGTTTGGCATTTGTGTGGGGATGGGTAACCGCATCGCCTACCTCGTACAGGTCATATACCGAACCGATCTGCGCCATCTGATCATCCATCTGAACAAATACCACGTCATCCTTAGTCATCAAAATACGGTTATCCACGGTATCCACGATCATGCCGCTGCGCTTCAACGCCGCATCACTGATAAAGCTGCGGAGATCAGCATTGGTGGTGATAGTGATCTCCTCCTCCGGTTCAGGCATCACTACCAGGTCTTTTTCTGCGGGAGGAGTCTCCCCCTCAGGATAGTTGGGCAGGAGCTCTATCCGCCCATCGTAAATAGCGACCTTTTGTCCCGGATATATGAGATGGGGATTGCGGATAAAGGGATTGTTG
>JAIVHC010000313.1 GCA_020201305.1 Geobacteraceae bacterium | reverse complement strand
CTCAATATCTCCTCCTGGAGGCGGTTATGAAGGTCTTGATTTTCCGCGCGCTAGTACGAAGTATGGACTTTAAGTCCAAGGATTTCAGGTGCTGCCCATGTTTCCTTCTCCCCTGGGGGAGAAGGTGCCCCAAAGGGGTGGATGAGGGCGGTTTTCCGTTGAGATCCCCTCACCCTAACCCTCTCCCTCAGGGAGAGGGGATGATGTAGGTTTTCCGCTACACAAACGGGGTATCCGCTTCCGTCATCCCTTCGGCGGGGCAGCGCAGGTTTTCAAGAACCTCCATATCCAGATCGTGACGCCTGACGTAGTCGTTCTCCAACTCCTCTACATAAAAACGATCCAGGCCGCTGTTGTCCAGAAAATCTTCGCGCAAGGCAATATTCTTTTCCGCGAGTACGCGGGGCAGCAACTCCTTCAGGTAGAAATTCTCCTTTTCAATATTCAGCATCACATCGCGGAAGAGTTGCTCCGGCAGAGTATCCTCGATGAGGTTTTTATCCCGCAGCGCCGCAGCAACCTCAGCTTTGAGGCTGGTATATGCTTGGCGATGGAGATGGCGCGTATAGGTTTTGTGAATCCTCTGTTTGGCCTGGTGCAGAATCTCGTCATACATCTGCTCGCGCTGCGAGATCTGCTGCAGATGTTCACACAAAGTGCGGACCGCTTTTCCTTCTGCGAGATCCGCGCGCAGGGATTCAACCTTCTGGCGCCCGAACATCCCCACAAAACGATTGCGCAACAGATCGGCAAAGAGGAGCGCCTGGGGCAGCTCCGCATCGAGGCGTGCGAGCATACGGTAACGCCGCTGCATTTCGCGAATCACGGGCTCCTCAATGCGCACTCCGGGCATAAATGCAATGTTGTTGATCTGGGTTACACAGTATTCATAGTGTTCCAGATAGTTGAGGACCGAGGTGAGTTGCTCGATGATCCCCACATCCGCCCCCGCATACACCTTTTCATCGCACTGGCGGCTCACATCGAGGAGTATCTGATCAAAAGCGTGATCACGGTTGAGCATGGCGCGGCGTTTATTGTGGAGCAGATGGATGATATCCTCGCGGGTGATACGGATATCCAGGTGGCGATTATCCTGCAGAAGGCCGGAGAAGATCTCGCGCGTTTCCGCAATATAATCACGTTGGCGCTGCACCATTTTTTCATACCCCAGGCAGCGATCCAGGGGTTCAAATAGCGCAACCGGGATTTTGTTGCGCAATGCCAGGGTCTTGAGGCGATTCAGGCGTGCGTTTTCCTGCGGGCTGATGTTGCCGCGATGATAGCATTCCACCAGGATCTTGCGGTATTCATCCACGATGGCACGATTGTCGCGGTGCGCATACATTTCCGCAATGCGGATGCGCTCCTGCTGGTTCTCCTCCAGATCGAGGCGCTGGGCGAGGTTTCGGATATGGGCATATTCCTCATCGGGGATGGAGCGATACCTGAAGTACAAACTGCGGAACAGATCGGCATACGCTTTGTGCTTTTTGTTGATGAGGCGCACCAGATAAAAGTGGCTCCTGTGCCCGAGGAGGCTGAAGAGC
>JAIVHC010000134.1 GCA_020201305.1 Geobacteraceae bacterium | reverse complement strand
CAATAAGCATCCTAGCACAGTTACGCTAATGCTCAATAGAAGGGTTCCTCAAATACGCCGCGACACGTAAATATAATTTTTCCCTAAATTTTAATAATATTTTATATTAAATATCGTTTTACACTACAAATGCAGACATTACATTCAACTCAAAACTTTATGGGTACTAGATAGTGCTGTATATTCCGCGAAATAAACCATCATGACATATCCCCAAAAACAGCAAAAAATTATAAGCGCTTTAACTCTGGGCTATTTACTCCTACTGATTTATGCGAGCTTAATCCCGTATGATTTTAGCATTGATATAGATCTGCACTGGCATATAAATCAGGCGTTAAATGCCTGGCCCATCAACCCATATGCACGTATCAGCGGCTCCGACGTCCTGAGTAATTTAATCCTCTACATCCCCCTTGGCGCTCTGATCGCAACACTTCTTTCACTAAAAAATCACTCCAAGGGCATAAGCTTTGGCATAGCACTGCTTACATGTATAGCCACCAGCTTCAGCATCGAAGTTATGCAGATTTTTTCCGTCCTGCGCATATCAAGCATAACGGACCTGCTCATGAATTCTATCAGCGGTGCGGTTGGGGCCTTTGCCGGAACATTATGGGGCATACCTGTGTTGCAGCGTATCAACACCTCCCTGAAGTTGCGCCGGCAAAACAATCCCATCGATATACTGACCCTGTTGTTTGGTGGCCTCATCGCTGCAGATGCCCTGTCACCCTACCTGCCCACCCTTCTGCTTTCACAGGTGTGGCGCAGCATCAAGGCCTCGCATTTAGATCCGATTACGGGTCTTGCTCAGCATCCCTGGCACTCGTGGCTGGTCACCCATGTGATGGTCTATATGGTTTTCGCCCTGATGGTGAGTCAGTGGCAGGTGCGGGGGAACTTAAAGGCGGGGATATTAAATGCGGGAGTGTTTTGTGGTCTGTTTGCGATAGCCCTTGAGGGTGGCAAACTCTTCATTGCTTCGCGGGTTATGAACAGCGGCAATATAGTAGCCAATTTATGCGGCATTTTGCTTGCGGTGCTGTTATTCCGTTTCTGGCCTCATCCTCTTTCAAGCAGAACGCGCTTGAACCTCGGGATTCTGGGTCTGACAGTGTATATCCTGTATACAAGCTGGGCACCGTTCAACTTCACATATTCGCCTGAAGCATTCGCAGCCAGCCTGCCACACGGCGTCGAGTTTCTCCCCTTCTATCATTACGCTATGGGGGCATCCCTGAATCATGTACGCCTATTTTTGCAAACAATCATCTTCTCAACAGCTCTGATCTATTTTGTGCGCTTATTGCTCGACCATACCGGGCACCATGGGCGCCACATATTTATTGGCATATTAATCAGTGGTAGCATAGGTATTCTTCAGGAGGGAGGGCAGCTTTTTCTTCCTTCACGCACCCCATCCATGAGCGACGTATACTGTTATATGCTCGGGGGTTTACTCGCAACCAGGATCCCGCTATTCTACACGCAAGCTGATACTCGAAAGGGGAAACATGAAATCTGATAATTCTGTGCATCTGGCGGTCGTAGGCGACCTTCTCTTTACCACCC
>JAIVHC010000188.1:22899-24933 GCA_020201305.1 Geobacteraceae bacterium | reverse complement strand
TGCATGAGCTTGCAGTAGGCTACCTGCCCGAACGCAAAACAGAGATTCGCCCCCTGTAGCAGCAGAAAACCCGTGTGGAACTCAGCCGTGTTGAAATCCCGGTAGAGTACAATTGCCGTTCCCAGAACCGCCAGCATGGACATGCTGAAAAAACGCCGGTGAAAACGGAGCGAAAATAGATCGTTGATAATAGTCACGAAGATGGGGGTGAAAATGGTAAACAGCGCGACCTGGTATGCCTGCAGATACGCAAAAGAAGCAGTATAGCAGGTGTACATAAGACCGTACTGAACCGCACCGATGCACAGCAGCAGTGTGCGGGTAGTATAGGAGCAATGCTTAAGACGCACAAAGGGTAGAAATACCAGCCAGGCCAGAGCCAGACGCAGAGCCGCTACCAGGCTCGGATCAATCGTGGTGAGGTGCCCCTTGATAAGCCCGAAGGAGAATGCCCATATCAGGGATACTGCGATAAGGTAGAACAAGGGTCAGCGCGCCGGCGTGTCAGGGTCGGCAAGATGGACGCGGTTTTTACCCTCTTCCTTTGCCATATACATGGCTCGATCGGCACGGGCGATAATCTCATCCTGGTTTGCTACTTTATTCTCAGGGCAGAAGAAAGCGACACCAATGCTCGCAGTTACCTTAATTTTGTGTTTTTGCCATGGGGTCTTGAGTGCTTCAATCTGATGGCGCAGACGCTCGGCAATGATCATCGCATCATCCCGGTTGGTTTCGGGCAAAAAGACAGCGAATTCTTCACCCCCGTAGCGGGCGGCCAGATCCACCTGGCGCAGGCTCCCGGGGATCAGTTCGGCAATGTACTGCAAAACCCGGTCTCCTGCAGGATGACCGTAGGTATCGTTGACCTCCTTAAAGTTATCCAGATCGAGCAGGATTAAAGAAAAGCAGGTTTTATACCGCAGGGAGCGCTGAATTTCGCGCTGAAAGAAGTCGTAAAAATAGCGCATGTTATGCAACCCGGTAAGGTTGTCTTCAAATGCCAGGCGACTGAGTTCAGAGTTTGCGCGGTAGAGCTGTTTTGAATTTTCTACCAAGGTGTCGCGTTCCCGCTTCATCTCACGCAATTCTACATCGGTATTAAGGTTCAATTTACCCAGAATAGCGTTGGCTTCCTGCAATAACTGCCCGGGGCTCTTGATTTTATCCGGAGGAATCTCGAAAAAAGCCAGGGTTTTTAGGCTGTTAGTAAAAATTTCCTGAACCAGGCGATCAATAGTAGCCTGATCGATTTTTTTCTTTTTAAGCAGTTTTTCCAGCACCCCGAATTTATCTGTGGAAGGTCTGCCGTGGAACATGTTGGCAATTAGATCCGCCACCTGAATTACAAAAGCTGCATCCCGATACTCTGGTGGGGCCTCCTCCGGATTATGGTGGTACAGAATTGGCTGGGTGATGCTCTCGGGGATCTGCCATTCCTTGAGCACTTCCGCTCCAAGTTGGCAATGGCTGAAGCCAAAGGTCTGTTGCTCCTTTTCCCGCAACTCTTCCAGCGGCGCTGCAGAATTGTCAAACAGATCACAGTATTCGGGCACCTGGCTTCCGGCGATGAGGATGCCTACATCGTGGAGCAGGCCGGTTATGAATGTGTTACCGTTATGGTTGTATAATTCTTTGTGTAAGAGGTTTGCCGCAACTGCCGAGGTGAGGGCATGGCGCCAGAAAAAATTGAAATCGAAGGCGGAGTCGACACGGCGCTTATTGAATGTATGCACGAGTATAAACGACAGCGCGATGCTGGTAACCTGGATGGTGCCAAGTCGCGTTAGTGCTACATGGATGCAGTCAATATTCCCCGCCGGGCTGAAGAGGGGGGAATTAGCCACCTTGAGGATGCGCGCTGTAAGAGCGGAATCTGCAGTAATGATGTGCGAGAGACGGTCAAAATCGATGTCCTCTCGCCCCAGCTCTTCCAGAATCAGGGTTGCAACAGACGGAGGCGTCGGTAGCGTGAGCTTATCGTTGTGATTTAAAAATGCTTTTATTGCCACAGTCCTGTAATCACTTTCTGTC
>JAIVHC010000188.1:21944-22882 GCA_020201305.1 Geobacteraceae bacterium | reverse complement strand
GATGAACTGGGTACAATTTCAATACCGCTATTTTTATCTCAGTAATACTTTAGGTTAGCACGTAATAGGGATGGTGCCAAACAGTATATATGTCAGAGTTACGTTTGATGCTTTTGCAGAAAGCATCTTACTTAAATGGGGATGTCTCGGCAGAGTACTTGACAAAATACCGCCTCATGACTACCTTACCCCGTGTTTTGATCTGTGTGTGTTAGGGTGTAACGCAAATACTTGCCAGAGGACTTGAATCATGCCTATCTATGAGTACAAATGTAACAAATGTGGTTTGGTGTTTGAAGCGCGGCAGAAGTTTTCCGATGCGCCACTTAAAATGTGCCGTGAGTGTGACGGCGAAGTAAATAAACTGATTTCCAACACTGCCTTTACCCTTAAAGGGGGTGGCTGGTATGACCAGGGTTACACGCAGGCGCCGCCTTCCTGCTCTAAAGCAGACTCCGGCGCGTGTACCAAGGCTGCGGGTTGAGCCTAATTTCCCGCATGGCACCAGGTCTGGTTGCCAGTATTTTCAAGTAGCAGAAAGACATTTGCTCCCCGGGGCAGTTTTAGTTTGCATGAATCGACATCACGGAGGTCTATATGGCAGCAACACTTATCGATGGTAAAGCCCTTGCAGCGCAGATGCGTGAAAAGCTCGCGCAGAGTGTGGCGGAATTGGAACATAAAGGTGTTGTGCCCGGCCTCGCCGTGGTGCTGGTAGGAGATGATCCCGCAAGCCGCGTGTATGTATCCATGAAGGAAAAGGCGTGCGCCAAAGCGGGGATCTTCTCCGACGAGCATCGTCTGCCCGCGGAAACCACTCAGGAGGAACTTCTTTCCCTGGTGGATAAGCTCAATAACGATCCGCGTATTGACGGTATCCTGGTGCAGTTGCCACTCCCGGAGCATATTGACGAAGATGCAGTCATCACCTCCATTGC
>JAIVHC010000188.1:0-21832 GCA_020201305.1 Geobacteraceae bacterium | reverse complement strand
ACCGAGATGGTAAAAGGGGAGTGGATCAAGGATGGCGCCGTGGTGATCGATGTGGGCATTAACCGTCAGGAGGATGGAAAGCTCCTGGGCGATGTGGAGTTTGCTACCGCTTCTGAGCGTGCCAGCTACATTACTCCGGTTCCCGGCGGGGTTGGTCCTATGACCATCACGATGTTGTTGGAGAACACGGTGCAGAGTGCACGTCGCCGGGTTAAATAGACAGCCCGCAGCACAGGCGTACAACATGGATTACAGATTAAATGGGCAGGCCGGTTGGTCTGCCCTTTTTATTTGCCGAAGATCCTTTTCCCGCCTCCGAGCTGATAGTGAAAGTACGCTTTGATGCGCAGTTGCTCTTCAGGGTAGCTCGCAGGTAGTTTGCCATAGGGCCCCGCTTTGAACACTGCGGCTATCGCTTCGCGATTTAAACGCTCAAATTCAGTGCCGTTGAGTAGATTTACATCATTTACGCTCCCATCGCGGTTGATGATTATTTCCAGTAGCGCAGTTCCCTGCTCGCCGCGTTGTGCCGACTCGTGCGGGTAATTCCAAACTCCATATATCCCCTTTTTGAAGCGGGAGAAAAAGGAAAACAGCAGGTCATGCTTCATGTTGAGCCACACCGCTTCGCCGCGTGCCACATCTGGGCGGTGCTTTACCCTGGTTTCACGAGCAATGTCGGCGGCAGCGTGATTGCTCGACTGGAGTAACCGTTCCAAATTCGGCATAGGCTTGACTTCCGGCTCGGGCTGCGCTTCCCGGGCTTCTTCCTGTTGCTCGCGGGGCTTTGTGTCCACTTCGGGTTCTGGTTCAGGTTCAGGTTCTGCAACTTCGGGCTGTTCTTGTTCTTGAGGTTGTTCCTGTATCTCTTCAGGTTTTGTTTCTTCCGTGTCCGGTTTTTCCTGCGCTTCTATCTGGGGCGTGCTCGGGGCGCTGTCCTCCAGATCATATCCTTCCGGAGCCTGTTCCCGTTCCACCTCCTGGTTAGCCTCTCCCAGACGATGGGTCTCTACTTCTTTTTCAGTGGGCTGTAATACCTTTGCAGTTTCGCGCTCTTCACGCATGGGTTGGATCTCTACATAGGTTGGTTCATCATCCGCAAGCTTTTCCTTGTGGGTGGAATCCGGTCCCAGAAACAGCAGGAGTAGATGCGCTCCCAGCGACAGGGCGATAAAAAAGAGGAGCAGAGCAGTATTTGAATCTCTGGAGTTTTGTGACATTGCCTGCTCAGCTGGGTACAGCTATAGAAAGGGTTGAAAGAAAAATCCGGCAGCTGGAACAGCTGTGCGGATGTGTCTCTGAAAGGGCCAGAAGCGAATATGGATGTAGAAGGATTAAGTTCATCTGATTTATGCAGTTGTCAGTAGGTTCCGGATGGTTTAAGGTTTGGCTTTGATGAACGGCAAATAACATATCAGCAATTCCAGGGAGCATAATACATGAAAGTAATTCTACCCGTGGCCGGACGTGGAACCCGCCTCCGTCCGCATACCCATGCGAAAGCGAAATCGCTCGTGCGCGTTGCAGGTAAAACCGTGCTTGAGCATATCATTACCAGACTCGAAGCGATAGAGGTGGAAGAGTATATCTTCATTGTAGATGATAACGGCACACAGATTGAAGACTTTATGCGCAAAAATTTCCCAGCGTTGGAGTGCACCTATATCCCGCAACAGGAAAAGCTCGGCCCCGCCCATGCGGTATATCTTGCCGCCGAGCGCATTCAACCCGGTGATGATGTGCTGGTGGTGTTTAACGACACCATTTTTATCACCGATCTGCAACAGATTGATAACCTCTGTCGAGAGTGTGACGGTCTCATATATTCGCGCGAAGTGGAAGACTATCAGCGCTTTGGGGTGAATGTAGTGCGCGACGGCCATATTGTGGATATGGTGGAAAAACCGGATACGCCCATCTCACGCCTTGCTCAAGTGGGGCTTTATTACCTCAAGGATGGGATTGATTTTATGACGTATCTGCGGCAGAGTATCGAAGCTGGAGAAAAGGAGAAGGGGGAGTTCTACCTACCGGCGGTTTTCATGCGTATGATCCGCGCGGGCAGGAAGTTGTGCGCCCCGAGCATTGAGGCGTGGCTTGACTGCGGCAAGCCGGAAAATCTTCTCGAGACCAATCGCTATCTGCTGCGCGACAACAACAAGTGTAAGGGCGAAGTGGTTAACTCCGTCATCATAGAACCTGTGTACATAGGGCCTGGCGCAAAAATATGCAATAGCGTTATCGGACCGGATGTGTCGGTGGCACGTGGTTCGGTGGTGGAGCAGGCGGTGATCAGTGACAGCATTATTAATGCTGATAGTGAGGTAAAGAATGTGGTGCTGCGCCACAGCATCCTCGGAGATGCAGTGCACCTGGTGGGTGCGGCACAGAGTATGAACATAGGGGATCACTCAGTGTTGGAAACCCGGGCTTGAGGGGAGAGAAGATGCAGGTTCTGGTAACCGGCGGCGCCGGGTATATTGGTACTCACACCATGGTGGAGTTGCTTGAGGGTGGCCATGAGGTGATATGTGTGGATAATCTGGCCAATTCATCCCCTCAGGCAGTGGAGCGTGTAGAGAAGATCAGCGGGAAAACGGTGCAATTTTATCCCCACGATGTGCGCGACAAGGCGAAGCTGGAGGAGATCTTTGCCATCCACAGCATAGATGCGGTAATTCACTTTGCCGGGCATAAGGCGGTGGGGGAATCGGTAGCATTGCCGCTGAAGTATTACGCCAATAATATCGATTCAACCCTGGTGCTGTGCGAGGTTATGGCGGCACATGGGTGCCGGAATCTGGTGTTCAGTTCTTCCGCTACGGTTTACGGTGATCCGGAAATCGTTCCCATTAGCGAAACCGCACCCGTGGGTCCCACCAATCCCTACGGGCGTACCAAGCTCATGATTGAAGAGATCCTTACCGATGTGCACACCTCCGATCCGGAATGGAATATTGTGCTTTTGCGTTACTTTAACCCTGTAGGAGCACATCCTTCCGGTCTGATCGGCGAAGATCCGCGTGGGATTCCCAACAATCTCCTCCCCTTTGTATCCCAGGTTGCGGTAGGGAAACGGGAATGTCTCAGTGTTTTCGGGAATGACTATCCCACGAAGGATGGGACCGGGGTGCGTGATTATGTGCACGTGGTGGATTTGGCGCGTGGGCATGTGTGTGCTTTGGAGCGCGGGGTAGATGCTGCTGCGCAGCGGCAGGAGGTGTTGAAGGTAAATCTCGGTACCGGGTGCGGTTATTCGGTGCTTGAGGTTGTACGCGCGTTTGAAGAAGCAAGCGGAAAGGCAGTGCCGTATCAGGTTGTAGAGCGGCGCCCCGGTGATATTGCCACCTGTTATGCTGATCCATCCGTGGCTAACATTCTGTTGGGGTGGAAGGCACGTTTTAACCTGGAGCAGATGTGCCGGGATGCGTGGGGCTGGCAGAGCGCCAATCCTGATGGGTATGGGGGTTGAGTGCTGAGTCCTGAGTGCGGCATCAGATGAGATGCTCCTCTACCTGCAGACGTTGCCCGCTCGTGCTGAAGTAGAAAAATAGATGGATATCCTGTGTTGCTCCATCCTCTCGTTTGCCCTGCATATGGTGCAGGGCAGGCAGACGTGCCGCAAAGTGCTGTAGTTTTATTCCTTTCCCTTTGATCTGATCCAGTTTTTTCTTTACCTGCTCTTTAACCACCTGTTTTTCTTTGTTGTTTAATTCTCCGGTGTAAAAGCTCGGGGTTTTCCCCACCGTTACCGCTTCACGCAGAGCAATATCCCGTACCAGAATCTGATGGAGTAGCTCGACAGTGGCGCTGTTGCACGGGAGGATGTGCGTGGCGGCATCGGCGAGATGCTCGAATATCTCCCGCTGCCCCAGCGGGAACCGCAGCAGGCCACGCTGTTTCCAGTACGCTTCGAGCTCCGCCAACGCTGTCGCCACACTCCCGCGTTGCTTGCCCAGTTCGAGAATGAAATTGGTGGCGCGTTCGCAGTTCCAGGTGAGATCGAGGATACGACTCATGCCGCGGATCCGTTCGAGAGTGAAAAAGTCAAGCTTGTCTGAGCTCATTACGGTGTAGGGAGGATTTGGGTCGTAGCGTAACCCCAGAGTGGCAGCATCGCGGCGCAGCGGTGCGCCGGGAAGAAGCTTGAGGGCTTCGATCTGGAGATGGTGGGGACGCAGGTGCATCAGCTGATCGATCCCGTGTAGAACGCGATGGAAATCATCCCCCGGCAGTCCCGCAATGAGATCGAGATGAACGTGGATCCGGGTGTGGCATAGCAGATGTTTCACATTTGCAAGGAGGGTTTTAAGGGGCGCATTGCGCTGAAGCGCTGCCAGGGTTTCTTCCATGGTGGACTGTACCCCGATTTCAAACTGGAACACATCCGCAGGCACCTGCTCCAGCAACTTCAGGGTAGCTGCGTCGAGGAGGTGAGCCCCGATTTCAAAGTGGAAGTGGCTGCATCGATTGTGTTCAAGTATAAAGGTGAAAATCTCCCGCGCACGGTGCGGATTGTAGTTGAAGGTGCGATCCACGAGTTTGATTTTGGGCACCTTCTGCTCCATTAGAAGGAGAAGGTCTTCCTTGATCCTTTGCATGGAGAAACTGCGCACCCTGGTGTCGAGGGCACTCATGCAGAAGGCACAGCTGTAGGGGCAGCCACGACTGGTTTCGTAGTACACAAAACCGCGCTTGCACTCGATAAGCTTCATGGCATATGGCGAGGGGAGTTCGTCCAGATTCTCGAGCAGGAGAGCCTCCGGGTTGGATCTGATCCCCGCTGCGCAGCGCAGGCTCAGCCCTCGAGACTCAGGGACAGGCTCACTTGCATTCCACGCATGGAGTAAGGTGCGCAGGGGGCGCTCTCCTTCGGCGTGGATAATGGCGCTGATGCCGGGGTGCTCTTCCCATAAGTCTGGTTCGGGGTAACTTATTTCCGGGCCGCCAAGTACGATGCGGATGGATGGCGCTGCTACGTGGATCGCATCCACCAGGGCGAGAATCTCGCAGCGGTTCCAGATGTATACCGAAAAAGCGATCACATCCGGGAGCTCTTCGAGCAGGGCCGCAAGGATGTTTTCACGCGGCTCGTGGACCGTTAACTCGCGGATCTGAATCTCACCGCACTCATCTCTGCAGTATGCTGCAAGGCAGGGAAGCGCGAGACTGGGATGGATGAATTTGCTGTGTAGAGTTGTAAGAATAGTCTTCATGCGTTTCAGCATAGGGCAAATGTACAGAGTAATTAAGCAAAAAATGGTTACGTTCTTCAGATACAATATATACTGGTGTTACGGTCTTGAATCATGGAAGTATTGTGCTTCCCTCAACCTCCTCAAATTGCACAGATATTCCACTTGTTTAACCCTATGGAGTTGCTGTAGCCTTGGAAGTTAATTGTCCGGTTCCGGATGTGCGTGAATGGTGGTGGATAAATGTATCCATATTGGAAGGAACAGGTATGACCTTTTACACTGTGGTAGCAACACAGGATGGCGAAATATTTGAGCACCCGGAATACCGCATGGCCGGGATGAGCGGGAACGAAGTCTGTGTTCCGAAAGATGCGGAGATGATCCCGCTGCCGGAGGGGAGTCGTCTTTTTACTATGCCCGGCGTGCTCCCGGTGGGGATCAATTTGCGTAGCGGCAGCCAGTTTGTGCCTTTATGACTCCAGCGTACATGCGTACCTGGCTGCCCGCCGTAGAGTACCCTGCCGAACGCCAGACCTTACCTCTGTGGGCGTACACCGCGCTGGCGTGGTGTGCCGAGGATGAACGTTTTTACGTCCCCGCCCTCCAGGTGGATCGGAGTGCCCAGTGGCAGCCGGAGCATTTTGATGACCGTGAGGTAGCTCCGGGGGTGGACGAACTGCTGGAGCGCTATCCGGATAATCGCCTGCTGCTGCAGTTGTCGCGCTGTGCCCTGGACTATCACTGCTTTGCGGCCAAAAACCTTTTTTTAAAGCGCTGGGAGGCACCGCTACCTACCTCGCCCACATGCAACTCCAACTGTCTGGGGTGCCTGTCATATCAGGCGGCGGAAAACGAGTGTTGCCCTTCAAGCCAGGAACGCATTGACTTTGTTCCCAGCATAGAAGAACTGGTGCAGACCGCGGTGCCCCATCTTCAGCACGCGGAAAATGCCATCGTCTCTTTCGGGCAGGGATGTGAAGGGGATCCCATTATGCAGGCAGATGTAATCTGCGCCGCTATCAAAGCGATGCGGCGCGAGACCACACGTGGAACTATAAACTTCAACTCCAATGCGTCCCTGCCGCACAAGGTGGAAGCACTCGCTGCTGCGGGACTCGACTCCATTCGCGTTTCTCTCAATTCGGTGCGCGAACCGGTGTACAATGCCTACTATCGTCCCCATGCATATCGCTTTGCAGATGTCCTTGAATCGGTGCGCATCGCCAAAGAGCACGGGTTGTTCGTGATGTTCAACTATCTGGTGTTCCCGGGCATTACCGATCAGCGAGAGGAGATGGAAAAGCTGATAGAAGTGATTGAAGAGTACGATGTGGATATGTTGCAGCTGCGCAATCTGGCCATTGATCCGCTCATGTATCTACAAGCGATGCCACCCGCTCGTGATTGTGTTGGGATGGAGCAGATGCTTAATGAAATAAAGAAACGTGTTCCACGGATTCAGTATGGTTACTTTAATCGCACCAAGGAGAGCTTTTATCCTCCAGGTTTTGAACAGGATTGGCCTCTAGGCGATAATTAAGCACAAATGTGCTCAGGAGAACGCTATGAAAAAAAACCTTGTAACGGGTCTTTTGATCTGTGTTTTAAGCTTTGCAACCCTCGCAGGTTCGGCCGTTGCTGATACCCGCTATGTGGCAGATCAGCTGGTAATCACTCTCCGCGAAGGGATGGGCAACCAATATCGTGTCCTGCGTACTTTGAAGACAGATACCCCCGTGGAAGTGCTGGAGGAGCAGGGTCGCTATTTGCACGTACGTCTTGATGATGGCACCGAAGGATATGTGTTGAAGCAGTATATCTCTTCCAAGCGACCCAAGAGTCAACGGATAAATGAGCTCCAGGATGAGGTTGAACGTTTAACCTCCCAGGTTGCAGAGCGTGCTGATGTGGTAGCTGAGGCAGAGCAGGCACGCGCCGAAGTGGAACTGCTCCAGGAGCAGTTGCGCACCAAGGAGGAGGAGTTGGTCGAAATACGCGAACTCTCTGATAATGCCCTGATGCTGGATAAGGAACGTAAGCGTCTACAGCGTGAACTGGATGCGGCACAGAAGGAATTGACTAAACTCCAAAAGGAAAACCGCACCATTCTCAGCACTGTTAGCGTCAAATGGTTTCTCGCTGGAGGGGGGACACTGTTTGCGGGGTGGATTATGGGTAAATTGTCGAGAAGAAAAAAGCGTCGCGACTTTAGCGGAATTTAACGGCTGAGGGATAGAACACTAAATACACCAAGGATATATATTCATGAACTTTTCTGATATTGGCCTTCAGGTACCACGTATTCTTTTACCCGCTGCTGGCATCGATATGCAGAAATGGGCAGTTATTGCCTGTGATCAGTATACTTCAGATCCTCAGTACTGGGAGGACCTCGCTGCATTCATTGGAAGTGCCCCTTCAACACTGAAGATGACTCTGCCGGAGGTATATCTTGAGGATGAAGATGTAGAAGAGCGGATCCGGCAGATCAACTCCACCATGCACACCTATATGAAGGATGGAACCCTTGTGGAACATGATCCGGGGTTTGTGTTGGTGCAACGCCGCACTTCCATGGTGCCGCAGCGTCAGGGACTCATGGTTGCACTCGACCTGGAGTGCTACGATTACAGCAAGGGATCGCACTCACTGATTCGCGCTACCGAAGGCACCATTATGGATCGCCTCCCGCCGCGTATCAAGGTACGGCGTAATGCACCGCTGGAACTGCCGCACATCATGGTGCTGATTGACGATCCGCGAAAGACGGTGATCGAGCCGCTGTTTGAATCCAAGTTGAAGAAAATCTACGATTTTGGCCTCTACGCCGAGAGCGGGCATCTGAACGGATACCTTGTGGAGGATCCGCAATTGCACCAACAGGTGGGGCAGGCATTACAGGCCCTTGCCGATCCACACGAATATCAGCGCAAATATCCCGGACATGAAGATGTGATGCTGTACGCCATGGGCGATGGCAACCACTCTTTTGCTACTGCCAAGGCCCTGTGGGAGGAGCTTAAACAGCAGACTTCGGATCCTGAATCGATTATGCAGCATCCGGCGCGTTATGCCCTGGTGGAGTTGGTGAATATCCACGATCCGGGGCTGGAATTTGAAGCGATTCATCGCGTGTTGTTTAATGTGGATGTTGAGCAACTGCAGCAGGATATGGAACAATTTTTCCGTGTTGCGGGGATGGAGTGCACCCTGGAGCCACATGCGGACGCCGATACGTGTCTGACCGCTATGGCAGCGGCTGAAGAGGGGAATGACCACTGCATTGGATGTGTTTTGAGTGGTGAGTATTTTCTCCTGCGCATTGCGCGGCCGCAGAAAACTCTTGCGGTTGGCTCGTTGCAGGACTTTCTGGATGACTACCTGGAAGAGCAGGAAGATGTGCGGATTGACTATATCCACGGCGCCGAAAGTGTTACCCGGATAGGTTCGCGTCCGGTATGTGCGGGATTCTATCTCCCGGCAATCTCCAAACACGACTTTTTCCGCACCATCGTGCAGGACGGTGCTCTACCGCGCAAGACCTTCTCCATGGGTGAGGCGGATGAAAAACGCTTTTATCTCGAAGGGCGCAGAATCCGTATGGACTCTTAGTCGCGGAGGGGAGTTCCAGCTTACTGCTCCCAGGGGGAGTTGCTTTTGTAGCGCTCCTCTGCGATCCACTTCAGAGTTTCTTCGATGAAAAGCAAGCAGTCCTGCTCCAGAGCCTCGTAGTTGCGTTCCAGTTGGGTGATGGCACTTTGCAGAGGATCATGTGCTTTAGCGCGCTGACTGATGAAGTTCAGGGCGCGTTCTATGGTTTGGATGCGCATGTATGCAACCAGCCAATTGTGTTGCTGCATGCGTGGTACGATGGTGGCGAAGTCAGGAACAAGACCGGGATGATTGGCGAGGATGGCGTAGATCGTATGTGCAAAATCGGGTAGCGCCTGAGGGTGGTAGCGGCTCCAGTTGCGTGCGGCAAAATGGTCGTAAAACAGATCCACCATGATGCCACGATAGAGTCCGTAGCTTGAATCCAGGCGCCGATAACTTTGTTTGAAAACCCCTGAACGCTGGGCGTAGCTGTCGATGTGCCGGTGTTGCTTCAGGCCGCGGATGATCCCGGCGCTGAAGCGCTGGCTGTGTCCCTCCAGAGATCCCTTGACAAAGTCTCCCATCAGATTTCCCGCGTAGCAGTCGGGGGTGGGATCAGAAAACATCAGGTGAAGCAGATAGTTCACAACGTGTTGGCCGTGTCCAAACCTTCTCTGGCGGTAGCCGTTCTGCTGTTGATGGACTTCTGGATCTGCTCCGACTTCAGCGCAAGTCTTGCACGCATTATATCAACAGCGTCAGCGAATTCTGCCTTGTTATGGGAGGCGATAGGCTCTGCCGGAGTTGCCTTGATCCTCAGCGGGTTGATGGGGGTACCGTTTTTAAACACCCGAAAGTCAAGATGCGGCCCGGTAGCTAATCCGGTGCTACCCACATAGCCGATGATATCTCCCTGTTTTACTTTTACCCCCTTTTTGATGCCGCGTCCGAATCTGTTCAGATGGATGTAGGTTGATTCGTATGCATTCTTGTGCCGCAGGCGGATCATATTACCGTTGTTGCGGTCGTAACTCTTGCGCGCTACAGTGCCCTCGGCAATTGCTTTTACCGGGGTACCCGTGGGGGCTGCATAGTCTACCGCAAGATGGGGGCGCCATTCGTTGAGAACCGGATGGTAGCGACTGTTGGTATAGCCGGATGAGATGCGCGTGTAGGAAAGCGGGGCTTTGAGAAATGCCTTGCGCAGACTCTGCCCATGTTGATCATAGTAGCCGCCGGAACCGTTGTTGGCATAGTAAAAGGCGTAAAAGTTTTCCCCCTGGTTGCTGAAATGGGCCGCGAGTACGTTGCCGTAGCCTTCCAACTTACCATTGCGGTAACGCTTTTCCACGATGGCGCTGAAGTAATCCCCCCGGCGGATATCGCGAATGAAATCGATATCCCAGGCGAAGATGTTCATAATGTCTATCGCGAGTTGGGACGACTCTCCGATGGAGGCAATACTCCCGAACAGGCTCGATTCGATCTCGGTGCCGATGCTTTCTACTTCGATATCGTAGGGAATCGGCTTGCGTTCAACGTGGATCTCCCCGTCTTTTTTCTCAATGATGAGCTGCTCTTCGCTGTCAATATCGTAGCGGAAGGAGATAAACTCTTCTTCCTCCAATTCAATGCTGTACTGATGTCCGGCGCTCAGTTTATGCAGTGGAAACACCGGTTTGGCTTTCCGGGCTATCTGAAGGATCTCCGCCGGAGAAAAATAGTGTCCGAGCAGATGGGTGATGGTTTCACCCGATTCCACTGCATGGCTAATGGTCTCACGCCGGGATTCAATAATCGCTTCAGGCAGGGGGTCGTCAAACACTGCCGGCTGCAGGATGTGGGGATCAACAGGATCAACAGGTTGCGGCACCTCAGATTCATACAGGCTTTTATCCTGAATAAAGAAATAGAGCAGGGTGCCGATACCGACGAGAAGCAGAAACAGAACCATGCTCTGGCGCCGGCGTTGTGGGAATTTTGCGAAGTCATAGTTTATGCAGGAAAGCCTTTTAGGGTGACGGGTTGGTCAAAACAAAAGCTCCAAATCCGAGCCTGACGGATGAAGACGAGGGACATTGCATATAAGTGTATACTGACATGCAGATATTCAATATCCCAACATTTTGTGTGGTGATAGTAGCAGAGGTCTGTTTAAAATGTCTACAGCTTCTATGTGTCAGGGTTGATGGCGTCGCAAAAAGTCCGTCCTCCGGCGTTACGGCGTTTTTTCAGGACCTCGACATACCAGATGTATGCCTTCGTCCCTGAAAAACCACCAGGCCTTGTAGGTCGAAATTTTTGCTTAGCCATCTTATGCTTTTTTGCGAAAGAATTAGGTTTAGCTTGGCATATGAAAAAACACAAAAAACAATTCGGACATACCCACATGTGAGGAATTTATGATCGACACCACTCGACTTTGTGCAGAATTTGAAACCATGGCAGCTATTGCAAGTCCGTCCTTTCACGAAGGGGAGATCGCGGCGTATCTCCATGCTCGTCTCGAGCAGCTGGGTGCAAGTGTGGAGCGTGACTCTTCCGCAGCAGTGACAGGAAGTGAAAGCGGAAACATTATTGCACGTATCCCCGCCGATAGGCATGAAGGTCCCCCTTTGCTCCTGTCGGCGCATCTGGATACAGTTTCACCTGCGCAGGGCGTGGAACCGTTACTGCAGGCCGGGGTGTTCACCAGCGCCGGAGATACCGTCCTCGGTGCGGATGATAAATCGGGTATTGCGCAGATTCTAGAGGTGGTTACTGTGCTGCAGCGGGAAAGCATCCCCCACCCACCCCTGGAGCTGGTGTTTACCGTGTGCGAAGAGGTGGGGTTACTCGGATCGAAAAACCTCGATTTCGCCACCCTGAACGCCCGCCACGGGTTTGTACTGGATACTTCCGGGGTAGGAACGGTGGCGCGCAGTGCCCCGTGTGCTAACAAGCTCAAATTTCGTATTCGCGGGCGCGCGTCCCATGCGGGGCTTGATCCGGAACATGGTATCAGCGCTATTCGTATCGCTGCCCGTGGCATCGAGCACATGCGTCTCGGGCGCATTGATGCCGATACCACCGCTAACCTCGGGGTTATTCACGGCGGACAGGCCAGCAACATTGTTCCGGATGCGGTAGAAATTCTAGGTGAGGTGCGCAGTTTTTCTGAAGAGGGCCTTAAGCATCAGACCGACCACATGTGCTCTTGTCTGCATGCTGCAGTGCGCCATTATAGCGCTAACCCAGATTTTCCAAAGGTGGGGGTTGAATGCGAAATCATAGCGGATTATCCCCTGATGAATGTGCCGGAAGATGCACCTATCCTGTATGCCTTACGCAATGCTGCCGCCACCCTGGGACAGCAGCTTGAGGTAGGACGTTCCGGGGGCGGCAGTGATGCCAATTTGTTTAATGCCCATGGTATCGTTACCCTTAATCTGGCTACGGGGATGAACAAGGTCCACACCTCGAGTGAATATATCCGTGTTGCCGATCTTGAATCGGTGGCGGCTCTGCTGCTCGAATGTGTGCGCAACATCTCCTCGACTGCAACCTGAATTTAGTATCTATGGAGTGTAAAATATGTTCCCTATTACGCCAAGAATGCAACAGGTGGGTTCTCCCCCTATTACCGAAGTTAAGCGCTGGGTGGCAGGGCGCACCTTTTCCGACCATCGCCCCCTGGTTGACATGTGTCAGGCGGTTCCTGACTATCCCCCGGCTCCGGGGATGCGCCAGTATCTGCAAAAACTCGTGGCGCGTCCCGAAGTGGCGATGTATTCGCCTGATGAAGGTCTTAAAGAGGTGCGTGCTGAGGTGGCGTCCTGGTATGCGCGCCGCTATTGCGGTGCCCCCTCTGCGGAAAATATCTGTCTGAGCATCGGAGCGAGCCAGGCCTTTTGGCTTGCGATGTTGCTGGTAGCCGAAGCCGGGGATGAGGTGATTGTGCAGGTGCCGGCATATTTCGATCATCCCATGGCTCTTGACACCCTGGGAATTAAGCCCGTATTTGTTCCTGCCACTGCTGATGGGGGTTCAGATATTGACGCTATAGCCCTGCATGTAACCTCCCGCACCCGCGCCCTGGTGGTTGTCACCCCGAGTAATCCCACCGGGAGGGTGTTGAGCGTGGCTGAAGTTGAGGAGTTATACCAGTGCGCCTCAGCCCATAATGTTGCTTTAGTACTGGATGAAACCTACAACGCCTTTTTGCCCCCGGATCAGGAACCTCATCACCTTTTCAGTAAGCCGGACTGGGGTAAAAATTTTATCCACCTGGCTTCCTTCGGTAAAACCTTTGCCATCACCGGTTATCGCGCAGGCGCTCTGATCGCAGGCGAGGAACTGATCCGCCAGGCGTTGAAGATTCAGGACAGTATGGTGGTGTGTCAGCCTCGCATTACCCAGGGGGCGCTGGCATGGGGGTGCCGCAACCTCGACTCCTGGGTGGCATATAACGCGGAACGGATGCGTGAACGCCACGATACCTTCCGCGCTCTGTTTGAAGGAGTACAGCACCCGTTTGAACTCTGCGCAAGTGGCGCTTTTTTTGCCTGGGTCCGCCATCCGTGGACTGAGCTGGATTCTTGGCAGGTCGCGCGCCTCCTCGCGGATCAGGCAGGCCTCATATGTCTGCCGGGGGACGCGTTCGGACCGGGGCAGCAGCGCTATCTGCGCCTGGCGTTCGGCAATCTCAATTGTGAGGATATGCCCGCAGCAGTTAAACGCTTCAGTACGATTTGTCCCCCGTACGGTTGACAATGCTCCCAGGGGTGATTATCTTCCCGCCAGTAACGAGGCCGCGGCTTCCACTGAAGCATAATAGAATTGAACCTCAAGTGGACAATCTCGCCGCAGAGAAATGTATCTGATAAATCTTTAACAGGAGGTATTACTTCCATGAGCGCAGCTAAACACGCATTTAAGGCCGAGGTTAACAAGATTCTCGACCTGATGGTGCACTCACTGTATTCGAATAAAGAAATTTTTATCCGCGAACTGATTTCCAACTCATCGGACGCCATTGACAAGGCGCGTTATGCTTCCCTTACCGATTCTGCCGTAGTAGAAGGTGGAGATGAGTGGCAGATTGAACTCATTGCAGATAAAGACTCCGGAACCCTCACGGTGCGGGATAACGGCATCGGTATGAATGAAGAGGAGGCGGTGGAGGCACTGGGAACCATTGCGCATTCAGGCACCAAGGAATTCATCAAGTTGCTCGAAAGCCGTGAAGTGGAAAACAACCCGGAGCTCATCGGTCAGTTCGGGGTCGGGTTCTACTCTGCGTTCATGGTTGCCGACAAGGTCACAGTGATTACGCGCAAAGCCGGTGCGGATGCGGATAGCGCAGTGGTGTGGGAGTCAGAAACAGATGGCACATACACTATAGAGAATACCTCAAAAGAGGGTAAGGGCACTGATGTGATTCTGACCCTTAAAGAGGATGAAAAGCAGTTCCTCGAAGAGTACGAACTGCGCAAGGTGGTAAAGCAGTACTCCGACTTCATCGAATACCCCATTGTGATGGATGTCACCCGCTCCAAGCCCGATCCGGAAGATGAAGAGAAGACCATCACCGAAACCGAGCAGGAGACCCTGAACTCACGCAAGGCGATCTGGCTCAAGAGCAAAGAGGAGATCAGCGACGAAGAGTACAACGAGTTCTACAAGCACATCTCCCACGATTTTACCGATCCGGCCAGGGTGATTCACTACCGTGCGGAGGGCACTACAGAGTTCTCGGCCCTGCTATATATACCGAAAAAACGCCCCTACGATATTTTCTATCAGGATTATAAAATCGGTCCCACCCTTTATGTCCGCCGGGTGCAGATCATGGATCACTGCGAGGAGATGCTTCCCACCTACCTGCGTTTTGTGAAAGGGGTGGTGGAGTCAGCTGATTTACCTCTGAATGTCAGCCGTGAGATTCTGCAGCATAACAAAGCGGTCAGTGTAATAAAAAAGAACATAACCAAAAAGGTGCTCGATACCCTCGCGCATATGAAGAAGGAGGAGCCCGAAGCGTACAAAGAGTTCTACGCCGAGTTCGGGCGCGTCCTCAAAGAAGGGGTACACCACGACTTCGAGCGCCGCGAAACCATTGCCGATCTGCTGCTGTTTGAATCCACCAAAACCAAGCCGGGTGAAACTACAACCCTGGCGGAGTATGTGGAGCGAATGCCCGAAGATCAGGAAGAGATCTACTACATCACCGGCGGGGATCGCGCCAATGCCGAAGCTTCTCCCTACCTTGAGGTGTTCAAGGAAAAGGGGATCGAAGTGCTGATCATGACAGATGATTTTGACGACATCATCATTTCCGGCCTGGGCGCATACAAGGATAAGCAGTTCCAGTCGGCAATCAAGGGTGATCTTGATCTGGGCAATACCGACAAGGAAGAGCAGAAAAAAGAGTTTGGCGATCTGCTTGAAATGATGAAGGAAGAGCTCAAGGATGTGGTAGAGGATGTAAGAATTTCCGGGCGTCTGAAAAATTCCGCCGTATGCCTTGTCGCCGGAGAGCATGACCTTGATCCCAAAATGGCGAAAATGTTTGAAGCCATGGGGCAGAATGTGCCTCAGGGGCAGCGAGTTTTGGAGGTCAACCCCGGGCATAACCTGATCGGGAAGATGAAGCAGGTGTTTGCCTCCGACAAGGAGAGCCCCAAACTCAAGGAGTACATCGGCCTCCTCTATGACCAGGCCTTGCTGCTCGAAGGGGATAAACCGCGCGATCCAGTGGCATTCTCCGAATCCATTGCGCGCTTAATGGCAGAACAGGCAGAAGAGTAAATCTTCCTGCATAACCTGGCATATAAGACAAAAGCCGCACCCACGTGAGTTGGGTGCGGCTTTTGTCTTGGCACATGCACTATGCTGATTTCATTACTTTGGCAGAACCTTTTTCCATCCCTGGATCAGTACTTCGCGAAATAGTCCCGCTCTGGCGTAGGGATCGTTGGTGGCAAACCTACGTGCCTCTTGCTCGTCTCCACATTCGAACACAATTACCGAACCATTCATGTTCCCATCTTTATCCAGGGTTGGTCCTGCGGCATTAATCTGATCTCCAAACTGCTCAAGGTAGGCAACGTGCTCGGGTCTGGTTTGCTGGCGCAATTCCAGATGCTGCTCTTTGTCGAAACAGTGAATAACATACAGCATGAGGTTTCCCTTTTCTTTTAAGTTAAAGGCGTACGCGCACTCATAGCCTGTAAGGTTACAGGCCACCACTTTTATGCATATTCAGCAGGGCATCAACCAGATATTCGCGTATTTCGGTAGCACTACCCATTTCGAGAACAGCGTGAGTAATTTCAGTGGCTCTGGTGTATTCAATATCGGCGAGAAATGCCTTGATGCGCGGGATAAAAGGAGCTACAACAGAGAATTCCCGGATCCCGAGCCCGAGTAAAACAGTAAAGTTCACCGGATCTGTAGCCATCTCTCCGCAGATACATACCCCTTTTCCCTCATTGCGTGCCGTGTCGGCGACATACTTTATCGCCTGGAGTACCGCAGGATGGAGGGGATTGTAGTATTTGTTAACCAGTTGGTTGTTGCGATCAGCGGCAAGCATATATTGGATCAGGTCGTTGGTGCCGAGAGAGAAAAAATCCACCTCTTTTACCAGAAATTTGCACATCTGTACTGCTGCCGGAACTTCAACCATAACCCCGATGGGGATATCCTCACAGAAGGAGATGCCTTCGCGGCGCAGGTTCTCCTTTGATTCCTCAACCATCTCTTTGCATGCCTGGATCTCTTCTATCCCTGATATCATGGGGAACAGCAGTTTCACCGGCCCGTGCGCACTTGCCATCAGAATAGCTTCAAGCTGGGGACGGAAGATGTCGGGATTATCCAGGGAAATGCGTACCGAACGCCAGCCCATGAAGGGGTTGTCCTCGTGGGGAAGGTTGAAATAGGGCAGAGATTTGTCTCCGCCGATATCCAGGGTGCGAATGGTTACCGACTCTCCTGCAAAGCTCTCCACAATCTTGCGGTACAGCTGGTACTGATCCTGCCTGTCGGGGAAATTGCTGCGCGTCATGTAGGGAAATTCGGTGCGGTAGAGGCCAACCCCTTGCGCCCCATTCCGAAGAGCGATGTCCACGTCGCTCACCAGGCCGATATTGGCGCGCATGGTTATCTCGACCTCGTCTCGGGTCAGTGCAGGGCGGAGACGGTATTCGTTGATCCGATTGGTGACCCCCTTAACCCCGACCAGTGCCGGGATCCCAAGGGACTTTGCCATAATCACTGCGTGGGAGTTGCGCTCCCCGGACTCAGTGACAATCCCCAGGAGTTTTTCGTGCTCAATTACCGCCATATCCGAAGGGAGGATCTCATGAGCGAGCAGAATTCCCTTCTGCTTGAGTTTCAGTGCTTTACTGCTCTGTCCGGTGAGGATTGAGAGCATCCGGCGACCGATATCCACGATATCTGTAGCACGCTCGCGCAGATATGGGTCATCCATGTTAGAGAAGGTTTCGGTGTAGCTGCTGATCACCTTTTTCAGAGCGTACGGAGCGCTGTGCCCGGCCTGTATCTCATTGGCGAGTTGATCCTGAAACGCACGATCCTCAAGGATCATCAGATGGGTGTGAAAAATCGCCGCATCCTCTTCTGAGAGCTTGCGTGCCACCCGTTTTTCCAGCATCAGGGTGTGGATGCGGGTTTCCTCCAGCGCATCCCGTACGCGGCGTAACTCCCGCTCTACATCGGTGTCATCTTCATCAAATACATCGGCGAAGCCACAGCGGTTATCCATTATGTACGCCGGGCCTGAAATAACCCCCGGATATGCGATGGTCCCCTTTAATCTGATGCCGCCACTGAACTCTTCCTGCCCCAGGCCGGTATTACTGGTGTAGGCGTTGCTTACATAATCAAGCAACTTTGCGTTGGTAACCACTGTTGCGATCTGAAATGCAATCGTGGTTAAAGCGCTGATTTCACTCGCAGGATATGCGCGCTGTTCCGTGCTCTGAATAACGATAACCCCGATCGCCTGTCTCCGGTTCAACATAGGAACCGCCAGGAAACTGGCGTATCGTTCTTCTTCTGTGGTAGGGAAATATCGATAGCGAGGGTGCTGAGCCGGATTAATTACTGAGATTGGGCGGGATTCTTCAATGGCCAGACTGGCGAGACCTTCACCCAGATGCATGCGCACCTGTCCTATGGTTTCAGATACGCAAATACTTTGAGCTGATCCTTGATTTTGTATTCCGGCTCCTGATCATTGATTATTTCATGGATAATTTCACGCTCGGTGTCGCTGTGGATGTGCCCTTCAAGGATGATACATCCATCCTTGATATCGATCTGCATATGATAGCCCTCGATGTCGGGTGAGCGGATCAGTTCAATTTCAATCTTTTTACGCAGGATGAGCTCGCGCAGGCGCGCTTTGGAGTTGTCACGCTGTTCGATCAGGTGTTTTTCCTGCAAAGCGTGGCTTATCAACTCCACTGCCATCTCTTCTGAAATTTTTGCGGTGTTGATAACCAGATCGTATTTAGAGGGATCGTTCCAGTCGCGGTCGAAGTAGTATTTGATAAAACCATCCCGCTGCTGGTCACTTTTGCGCACCAGAATGCGCGACAGATCAGGATCGAGCCACTCGCGCTCCGCCCAGCGCTCTATACGTAATTCGACTGGGGCGATGATACGCGTGGTAAGAACACTTTTAACCCCATCAAGAATGTCCTGGCCCCCACGTCCGTAAATTACTACATTGCCCCGCAGGGCATATTCGAGAATAATTTGCTGAATACGGTGGATATCTATCTCAATACGGGCATCCAGGCTTTCCACGAATGCGGGTGGCTTTTCATCTGCGGTTTCCACTGCCTCATGAGAAAGGCCGTGCTTTTCAGCTTCCGCGAGGATGGTTTCTCCATCCACCAAAGTGTATCCGAGCTTATCCGCCAGGGCCGAAGCTATGATGGAACCGCCGCTGCCCATTTCGCGTGAAATTGTAACAATAGCCATGCTATCCCCCTAGTACATAATGTCACAGCAGTAATTTAAACGCTGTGATTCTAGCAATTGCACATTGTATTGACAAGTTATTGATGGCGTCGCAAAAAGTCCGCCCTCCGGCGTTACGGCGTTTTTTCAAGACCTCGACATGCCAGATGTATGCCTTCGTCCCTGAAAAACCACCAGGCCTTGTAGGGCGAAATTTTTGTTTAGCCATCTTATGATTTTTTGCGAAAGCATCAGTTATTAGCTTTGTCGTGGGTATGTTCAGTAAGTGGGCTTATGGTCAAAGTAGTGGAAAGAATCCAGGAAACGCACGGTGCGGCTTCTGGAGCGCATCACTACAGTGTGGGTACGAGCTCCGCCGGAAGAATATCGAATGCCGCGCAGCAGTGATCCTGAGGTAACCCCGGTAGCCGCAAAGAACACATCTCCTGCAGCCATGTCTTCAAGGGTGTAGATCTTGTCCGGGTCGTTTATCCCCATTCCGGGTGCGCGTTCGCGCTCTTCATCGGTGGTGAACACCAGGCGCGCCTGCATGTCGCCACCAGTGCATTTTACCGCTGCGGCAGCAAGCACTCCCTCCGGAGCTCCGCCGATACCCAGTACCATACATCGCCATCAGTGATCATGTGGATGCAAGCCCCGGCCTTACGAATATCCGCTACGATATCATCATGGCGTGGACGATCGAGCAGAACCACAGTCAGATCCTCGATATTGCAGTTTTTGCCCTTCGCCAGACGCCGCAGATTCTCTGCCGGTGAAGCATCGATGTCGATAATGCCGCGTCCCTCCGGGCCCACTATAATTTTGTCCATGTACATATCCGGAGCGTTGAGGAAACCTCCTGCCGGCGCTAAAGCGATAGTAGTGATGGCACCATTGATTCCCTTAGCGCACAGAATAGTCCCTTCGAGGGGATCGACTGCGATATCTACCGCCTGGTATTTGCTGCTTCCCACCTTTTCTCCGATGTAGAGCATGGGGGCCTCATCCATCTCCCCTTCACCAATTACCACAGTGCCGCAAATATCCATCGTTCCCAGTACATTGCGCATGGCGGTTGTAGCTGCATCATCTGCTGCAATTTTATCTCCCTTACCAATCCAGCGTCCCGATTCGAGCGCTGCAGCTTCGGTAACCCGGGCGAGTTCCAGGGCAAGATGGCGGTTCATACTGTTTTCTCCTGTGTGCTGTGTTACTATATTATGTCTCTCGTTTTTTAAACTTGGCCATCATGGCACAGATAGCAGGCGGGAAACAATTACTAATATGTTGTAGACTCGGATATCTGAAGAACTCTGAACCAAGGATCCGTTGATTATGCAGGAGTGCAGCAGCTTAATGAATAAACAACCAGTTGCTGAAAAATTGTACCCCATCATCATAGAGCACATCCGCAAACAAGGTGGGGCAGGTTTGAGTTTTGCCGATTTTATGCAGTTATGCCTATACCATCCACGCTATGGTTACTATATTCAGGATCGTGAGCGTATTGGCAAGGGGGGCGATTTCTTCACCTCCTCCAGTGTGCATGAAGTGTTTGGCACCCTGCTGGCACGCCAGTTGGCGCAGATGCATGCCATTTTGGGGCACTCAACCTTCACCGTAGTAGAGCAGGGAGCCGGGGAAGGACAGCTGGCTCTGGATATTCTCAACCAATTGCAGATACATGCTCCGGAATGTTATGCGGAACTTGATTATTGTATTGTAGAGATCAGTCCGGAGAACTGTAAGCGTCAGATTGATCTGCTGCATGCCCATAGGTGTGTGCGATGGAGCGATTTTGTAAATGTACAGAAGGTGGAGGGTTGCTTTCTATCCAACGAGTTGGTAGACGCGTTTCCCGTCCACATGGTGGAGAAGCATGAAGGTGTTCTGTATGAAGTGCGTGTGATTGAGTGTGATGGAGTCTTGGCGGAAAAGCTTGTTCCGGCTTCAGGCGCTGTGACCGAGCACTTTGCCCGCCTCGGGGTGGAGCCCACAGAGGGCAATCGTGCCGAGTTGTGTCCTGCCGCTGCTAAGTGGATGGATCAGGTTGCATCTAAGCTGAAACAGGGGTTTGTCATTACCCTGGACTATGGATATCCGGCTGCGGAATTGTATGCTCCATTTCGGCGCAATGGCACCCTGATGTGCTATTCATGCCACAGCGCGAACGATAATCCGTACCAGAATGTGGGGGAGCAGGATATAACCGCTCATGTTGATTTCACTCTTCTGCAGCAAATCGGAAAAGAGGCAGGGCTCGATACCCTGTACTTCGGCGAGCAGTACCGCTTTCTGATGGGGCTCGGTTTTGTAGAAGAGCTAATGCGTCTGCAGGCACAGAAGACAGATCCCGATGAGGCGATGGCTCTGCGTATGACGTTGAAAAATCTCATTGTCCCCGATAGTGGCATGGGGGATACCTTTAAGGTGTTGGTACAGGGGCGCGGGGTGGATAACCCCGAACTGCTGTGCAGTAGAAGTGTGGCCGATATTGCGGCTCAATTTTGATGCTTTCGCAGAAAGTATTGATTTGGATGCGCTCTAAATTAGAGGGGGGAGAGATGACATTGGTGGAACGCGTTGAAGAGGCGCTGGATGAAGTTCGCCCGGTCATGTTGGCAGATGGCGGTAATATTGAGTTGGTAGAAGTGACCGATTCCGGCGTGGCTCGGGTAAAGCTGACCGGGGCGTGCAGTTCCTGCCCTATGGCTACAGTCACCCTTAAAATGGGGGTTGAGCGGGTGCTGCTTGAAAAAGTCCCCGAGATTACCCAGGTGGCTCAGGTGGGATGATGCATCCCTGGGTTGAAAGCTATGCCACCTATCTTGAGGTGGAGCGGAATCTTTCACCCCGTACCCGTAGTGCATATGTGCGCGATCTTCTTGGGTTTTGTACATTTCTGTGCCAGGATACGAATGAGAACGCGGATCTCGAGGTATTGCTCGGCACGGTTACGCGTGTAAAGGTACGCCGCTGGCTTGCGCAGTTGCGCCGGAGGCAGAAAAAAGTCACGGTTGCGCGCAAGATTTCATCCCTTAAGGGGTTTTATGCCTACGCTG